>NZ_WPCE01000178.1 GCF_009742825.1 Halorubrum sp. CBA1125 | reverse complement strand
GTGAGCGGGCGCGACAGCGCACGCGAGTCCGAGCGCGAGGGACGCGGCGACCGAAGGGAGCCGCGAGGCTGGGGAGGTATGAGGTGCGGGAGTGCTGTGCGAGGCGAGTCCTCCATCAAAACCTCTCCCCTAGCGAGCGATGTCGTCAGATCGGGCGAAAGAGGGAGGGGTTGGCTACAGCCGGTCGTCTTCGAGGCTGCCCGGATCCTCTGCGGTGTCGAACATGTTGTTCTCGGCGCCGTCGAGCATCTCGTCGCGGGGGTCGTCGTCGACGACGCTCACGTTGTACGCCTCGATACCGGAGGCGATGAGGTCCTCTGCGGCCTGTTCCTCGGAGACGAACTCCTGTTCGGCGAGCTGCTGGAACTCCGCGTACACGTCGTCCGAGAGGTTCAGTTCGAAGGTTGGCATGTCTCCCCGTTCCGGCCGGACACTTTTAAGCGTTCCTTCGCCCGAAGGCGGCGAGACGCCGCCACACTCCAACTCGCGACGGCACAACGGCCTTGAGCGTGGGGCGCGTACCGTCGGTATGGGCGAGACCGACGCGGGCGATCCGGGTGATCCGAGCGACCTAACCGACGACCCGAGCGATCTGACCGACGAGGAGTGGCGCGAGCGGTTGACCGCAGAGGAGTACCGGGTGCTCCGCGAGGGCGGCACGGAGGCGCGGTTCTCCGGCGAGTACGTCGACCACGACGCCGACGGAACGTACCGCTGTGCCGCCTGTGGCGCGGCGCTCTTCAACGCCGAGACGAAGTACCACTCCGGCTGCGGCTGGCCCGCCTTCTACGCCGCCGAGGACGACGCGGTGACGACCCGCCCCGACACGAGCCACGGGATGCGCCGCACGGAGGTCCGGTGTGGGAACTGCGACTCGCACCTCGGACACGTGTTCGACGACGGCCCCGATCCCACCGGGAAGCGGTTCTGTATCAACTCCGTCGCGATGGAGTTCGACGGGGAATAACGCGGTTCCGATCCGAGGACGCCTGCCCCATCCGTCGCAGAACGGCAGCGAGACGACGGAGACCGTCACGACCCCCCGACCGTCGCGGCCGCCCCCGAGTACGCCGAGGGAGTCAACTCGACCGCGGCGCGAGGTTCGCTTCGATCCCCGAGAGAAACTCCTCGCCTTCCTCGTCTTCAGGCCGTCTGCCAGCGGTCCGCGACGAACGCCTCGATCCGGTCGGTCGCCTCCTTCAGCTCGCGCATCGAGGTGGCGTACGAGACGCGGAGGTGTCTCTCGCCGCCGGCCCCGAAGACGGATCCCGGCACGACCGCGACGCCCTGCGCCTCCAGCAGCTCCTCGGCGAAGGCCTCGTCGTCGCCGCCGCAGTCGGGGAACGCGTAGAACGCCCCGCCCGGCTCGAACGTGTCGAGGCCCATCTCGTTGAACCGCGAGACCACGAACCGCCGCCGGCGGTTGTACTCCTCGACCATCTCGCGAACCTCGGCGTCGCAGCGGTCGAGCGCCTCAATCGCGGCGTACTGCGGCGTCGTCGGCGCCGACAGCATCGTGTACTGGTGGATCCGGTTCATCGCGTCGATCGCCTTCGCGGGGCCGAGCGCGTACCCGAGCCGCAGTCCGGTCATCGCGTACGCCTTCGAGAACCCGTTGACGACGACGGTCCGCTCCCGCATTCCCGGCTGCGTGGCGATGGACGTGTGGTCGCGGCCGTAGGTGAGCGCGGCGTAGATCTCGTCGGCGATCACCCGGAGGTCGTTCTCGCGACAGAACGCCGCCACCTCGGCGAACTCCGCCTCGGTCATCGTCGCGCCCGTCGGGTTGTTCGGGTAACAGAGGACGAGCAGGTCGGCGTCCCCGGCGCCCGCAGACGCCAACGCCTCGCGGGTCAACGCGAAGTCGTCCTCGGGGCGCGTCGGGACGGCGAGCGGATCGCCGCCCGCGAGCTCCACGCCGGGACCGTACGAGATGTAGGTCGGCTCGTGGATCGCGACGGTGTCGCCGGGGTCGACGAGCGCGCGGAACGCGAGGTCGACGGCCTCGCTCGCGCCGGTGGTGACGAGCACCTCTTCGGCGGGGTCGTACGCCTGGTCGTACCGCTCGTGGTGGACGGCGATCCGTTCGCGGAGGGCCGCCATCCCGCGGTTGGACGTGTACGAGGTCTTTCCCCGCTCCAGCGAGTCGATCGCGGCGTTCCGGGCCGTCCACGGCGCGGAGAAGTCGGGCTCGCCGACCCCCAGCGAGATGACGTCGTCGCGCGCCTCCGCGAGCTCGAAGAACTTCCGGATCCCCGACTCGGGGAGGTCGCGCGCGCGGTCCGACAGCCTCATGGCGACACGGAGAGGCGGTCGTCGTCGTCGCCGTCGGCGAACCGGACGCCGCCGTCCTTGTACGTCTCCATGATGTAGTGGGTCACCGTCTGGGTGACCTCGGGCATGGGCGCGACCTGCTCGGAGATGAACTCCGAGACGTCCTGCATCGTCTCGCCGAGCACCTCGACCGCGAAGTCGTAATCGCCGGAGACGAGGTGCAACGCGTCGACGGCCGGGAACTTCGCGATCCGGTCGGCGACCTCCTCGTACCCCGTCTCGCGGTCGAGTTCGACGTTGATCTCGACGATCGCGCGGATCATCCCGTCCTCGGCGCGGTCCCAGTCGACGACCGCCTGGTAGCCGTGGACGACGCCGTCCGCCTCGAGCGACGCGATCGCCTCCGCTACCGCGTCCGCGTCGAGGCCCGTCTGGGCCGCGATGTCGTCGATGTCCTCGCGAGCGTTCCGCGCCAACACGTCGAGTACCTCGCGCTCGGCGTCCATACGTCACGATCAGTCGGGGACGGTTTATGAGTAGCGACGTGTGCAAGACGGACGATCGCTCGACCGGCGATGGGCCGCGGAAGGCCCTGCAGCTGTCGACGTGTTCGCGGTTATTCACGATCGGATCGAGGCAGCTTCGACCGCAGCCTCACTCCGACCGATCGAACCGCTTCCGGTAGAGCGCCCGTCGCTCGCGGAAGACGACGGCGGCGAACTGCGGCGGTTGGTCGACCGCGACCGTCGTCTCGTCGCCGGCGGTCACCTCGCCGTCGGCGGCGTCCCACGGCTGCACCCCGTCGCTTCCCGGCTCGACGACGACACCGACGTCGTCGGCGTCGAGCGCGTCGCCGCCGGTGTGAGTGAAGGTGACGACGCCGCTGTTCCCGGCTTCGCCGCCGCTTTCTCCATCTGAATCGGTCTCTTGGCTCGCCGCACTTTCCTGGCTCGCCGTGCCCTCCCGGCTCGTCGCACCTTCCTGGCTCCCCGATCCCTCCCGGCTCGCTGTACGCTCCTCGCCTGTGTCGGCCTCCCCGCCTGCGCCGTCCTCTCCGCCCGTGTTTCCGTCTGCGTCTCCGTCGCCGCCTGCGTCCGCGGATCCGGACTCCGGCTCGTAGGTCACCTCGAAGGTCGCCTCGGGCGCGATGACGTGCTCCGTCACGGTCTGCGTCTCCGCGGGCGCGGTCCACTCGACGGTGACCGTCGAGCCCGGCGACGGGTCGCCGATCGGGACCGTCTCGCCGCCGGTCAACCGGTCGTACTCGTCGTCGGGCTGGACGGCCGCCGGCTCGCCGTCGACGAGGACCCGGAACTCCGCCGGGTCGCGGCGAACCTCGCCGACGTACCGCGCCACGGTTTCGCCGTCGGCGCTGTCTCGGTCGGTGTCGGAGCCGTCGTCGTCGCCTCCGGTGGCGCTCGGCCCCTCGCCTCTCCCCTCGTCGACGACGAACCCGCGCCGGGGCGACGCCGGGAAGTGAGCGACGGAACTGGAGGCCGCCCCGTTCTCGAACTCGGTGTACACGCTCACGATCACGGTCTCGTCGAGCCCGACGTCCTCGACGGTGACCGCGTCGCCGGTCGTCAGTTCGTCGTACGCCTCGGCGAACCGGGAGTCGCGCTCGCCGGGCGACCGGGGCTCGCCGCGGCCGCTCACCGAAACGCGCAGCCGGTCGGGGTCGACCGGGCGCTCGCCGGTGTACTCGACGGTCATCGCCTCGGCGTCGACGTCGTAGGTCGCCGCCATCGCGTCGCGAGCGGTCGTGGTCCCGCCGAGGTGGTGATCGCGTTCCTCGCCGACCCACACGAGCCGGACGCGCGAGAGCGGCGGTACGGGCGCGGTGAACGCGTCGTCGGGGCCGAACTCGTCAAGCTCGTCTTCCGGCTGGACCTCGGCCGGCTCGCGGTCGACCTGGAGTTCGAGCTCCGAGGCGGGGAGCGTCCGGCCGCCGCGGTGGCGCACCTCAACCTCACCGGCCTCCGCGTCGTACTCGATCGACGCGTGCGTGTTCGGGACGACCTCGCGCTCGGCGACGACGACCGGATCGTCCGGCTCGTGCCACTGGACCGCGACCGTGCTCCCGAGCGGCAGTTGGCCGAGGACGACCTCCTCGCCGCCCGTGAGCGAGTCGTACTCGTCGGCGAACTGCGTCTCGGCGGGCTCGCCGTCGACGAGGATCCGGAACTCTTCCGGGTCGCGGGGCTCGTCGCCGTCGGGGTCTCCGGCACCGCCGTACCGGACGGTCGTCCCCTCCTCGGCGCGCGAGTGGACCCAGACGTGCGGCGGCGACGCCCGGTAGTGGACGAGCGAGCCCGCCGAGACGCCGGGCGGCGTCTCGACGTCGAACTCCAGCATCACGGTGTCGCGGACGGCGACGTCCTCGACGCTGACGGACGCGCCCGGAGTCAGGGTCCCGTCGGTGAACGACTCCCCGACCGTCCGGACGCCGTCTTCGCCGCGGTGAACCAGCCGGAGGTCGCTCGCGTCCGCCTCGTCGGGACCCTCGTAGGTGAGCTCGACCGTCCCGGCATCGAGATCGGACTCGAACGAGAACGCCTCGCGGTCGACCCGTTCGCGGCCGTACACGTAGTAGGCGTTCTCGTCGGCGTCGAACCACCGCACCGCGACGGTCGCGACACGGCCCGCGTCGAGGACGGTCTCGTCGCCCTCGGCGAACGCGCTCGCCCCGTCGAGAACGGCGTCGCTCACCTCCGCGCCGTCGTGCCACACCTCGAACTCGTCGGCGGGGATCGGCTCGCCGCCCGCGTGTTCGATCGTCACCGTCGCCGACTCGCGGTCGTACGTCGAGCGCACCCGTGCGTCCGGGGCCGCCTCGCGGTCGTACTCCGGCGGCGCCTCGACGACGGCGTCCGCGACCACCACGCCGTCCGTCCGACTCGTCTCGATCTCGACGGGAACGCCCGGGTCGATCTCGCGGACGAGCCGATCGACGACGTCGCCGAGCGCCTCGTCGTCGACGTCGTCCGCGACACGAATCACGTACCGGTTCTCGACGGTGTCGTCGATCCCCCGGAGATCCTCGGGCGGCACCGCGAGCCCGACGGCGAACCCGTCGACCGCCTGGGGAACGGTCGGCCCGGGCAGCCCTCCCGCCGATCCGGGGACGAGGAGCACCGTCTCGGCGTCGCCGAGCCGGGGGAGCGCCGCCGCGGCCAGCGTCGACTCGGCCAGTCGGTCGACCTCGCCGGCGGCCGCGCGGCCGGCGGTGCGGGCGGTCTCGACGCGCGTCTCTCGGTCGGCCGCGGTCGCGGTCGCGGCCACCCCGTCGGCGGTGACGAACGCGGCGTCGCCGTCGTCGGCGAGCCGCCAGCCCGCGGGAAGGTCGGCGGCCGCCCCGGTCCCGGTGTCGTTCCCCGCGGCGTCCCCCGTCGCGGAGTCGTTTCCGGCTCCGCTCCCGTTCGCCCCGTCTCCCTCGGCGACTGCGACCGTCTCGCCGCGATCGAGCCGGTCGAACGAGCCCGCCGCGACCACCAGTCGGCGGTCGCGGTCGGTCGGCGTGACCGCGACGACGGCCGACAGCTCGTCGGGGTCGACGTCGAGCGCCTCGGTCGCCGTCCGCGCTCTGTAGCTCAGCTCCTCGGCGTCGGCCGCGTC
>NZ_WPCE01000188.1 GCF_009742825.1 Halorubrum sp. CBA1125 | reverse complement strand
ACCCCGGTTCCGTGACGTTCAGGTCCTCGATCAGCTCCCACCCCGCCGCCTCGGCGCCCCGAAAGAACAGCTGTTCTTTCGCCGTGACGGGCGCGGGGGCCACCTCGCACATGGCCTCGACCTCCTGGTAGTAGGGCACGAGATCGGCGTAGTCGATGGGCCAGTGGCCCTGCTCGTCTATCGACGCCGGATACGCCCGGGGGTGACAGCCGGTGTAGTGCAGCGTGGTGCCGCCGACGCCGGCACACTGCAGGATCGCGCCGTCGCCCGGGAACTTCCGGAACCAGAATCCCCGCTCGTGGTCCGCCGGACCGAAGACGAGGTTGTTGATCATCTCGAACTCGCGGGTGGTGAACTGCTCGTCGAGGAGCTCGCCGCTCAGATCCTCGACGCTGGAGGAGGCCTCGCCGCCGGGCTCCTCGTGGGGATTGGGCCACTTTTCGTTGCCGTGGAAGGGGCCGGCCTCCAGTATCAGCACCGACAGTCCCGCCTCCGCCAGCTTCCACGCCGCCACCGGCCCGTCCCCGCCCGCGCCCACCACCACCACGTCGTAGCTATCCGCGACCATCTCAGCCCTCCACGGGGAACGGCTCCTCGTAGTCGCTCGTGTCGTAGTCGTTCTCCCGGAACGACCCCGACTCGCGGACGATCCGAACGCCCGATTCCTCGTCGACGGTCGTCCACTCCTCGCCCCCGCCGAGGGGGCCGTCGTCCGCGCCGACGTAGCCACGCAGCGCCGCGTACCCGTTCGCGAACCCCGGGAAGCCGGTCTGTCGCCAGCTCTGGACCGCCTCCGGATCGTTCGGGTGGACGCGCTCGCTGGGCGGCTGGGTGAACTCGTCGTACCCCTCCCACTCGCTGTAGTATATCATCTCCACGAACCCGATGACGAGTTGGCCGACGAGGCCGGCGTCCATCTCGAACAGATCGTGGTCCGTCGGCGTCACCTCGACCTCGAACTCGTCGAGGATGGCGATGGCGCGGAGCCGGTCCTCCCGCGACAGCTCCGCGAACGGCCCCACGGCGCTCTCCGCCTCGTCCGGCGACGGGTCGTCCGGACCGAGCAGCGACAGCGCCCGGTCCGTGCTGGGCTCGGCCTCGTTGTCCCCTCGATCCAGCAGCGTTAACGCCGCCGCGTCCAGCGTGTGCGCGATCGGATCGGCCAGCTCGATGTTCCCCTGCGGGCCGAGGTCGGGGAGGCCGAACTGGAAGCCGTCGTCGACGTAGGTGATCGCGAACTCGTCGAGGTCGATGGCCAGTCCCCCGGGAACGTGCTCGGGTCCGAGCTCATCGGCTAACTCCGGCGTCTCGGGGATCACCGCGTCGGCGATGGCTCGGAACGTCACCCTCGTGTGCGGGTCGACGTCCGGTCCAATTCCCAGCGCCTCGAGAACCCACCCCGCGACGGACGTCAGGCCCCGCCACGCGAACGCCAGCCACCGTGCCGGTCGCCGTATCACGCCAGCCGATACCATGTGAACGCGTCACACTACGGTGTCAAAAATGTTACTGCGTTCGAGGACGCGTCACGCTTCGACCGGTGGCGGGATCCGATCGGAGGGGGCGCAACCTATTTCTGTCCCCCCACGAGTCATGAGCACTGCGCGTAGGCCATGAGCTTCCTGTTGGATCCCCCCGCTCTCGTGCTCATCGGGGTCGCCATCGGCCGGTACGTCGACGCCCGTTCGCGTCGCAATCGGCTCGCGACGGGCGTCGTCGCCGTGTTCGTCATCGTGAGCACGCTTCTGTACCTCGATGTCCTTCCCTGGTGGTTTGGGGAGTGGATGAGCGGCTCGGACTGGATGTTGAACTCGGGGCTCGACACGGAACTGACCCGGCAGCCGGGGACCGACGTCCTGGCTGTGGTGCTGTTCGCGTCCTATCCGCTCTGGATGCGGCTGGGGCTCGACGTGGGAGAGCGGTACCGGTGACCGCGAACGGGTGCGCCGTCGCCCGCGGTCGCCGGTCGGGGACCCATCGGAAGGGGCCTGTGCGGGGCGGTGTCACGATATGAGCGAATCCATCGACGCGTTCGAGACCGATCCGAGGAACAGCACCCGCGCAGAACTCGACGAACTCTTCCACGACGCCGATCCCGACCCGATAGAGACGCTGGTCAACGAGGGGGGACGCGAGATCGACGTCGACAAGCGGGAGGTGGCGAACGACGAACACTGGCGGGGATTCTTCCCGACCGACCACGCCTTCACGTTCCTGAACCGGTTCGTCCCGCTCCCCGCGGGGTTCCACAAGCGCTTCTGGCGAGAGGGCGGCTCGCTCGTCGGCGAGACGACCGACTCGGACGAGGTGGTCGTGGGACACAACCGGCTCCGCGAGGTCGAGCACAACGGCCGTCCGTACGCCCTGCTCACCTACACCGACCTCGTGTACCGCCCGTTCTACGACCTCCTGCTCCCGGTGACCGACGACCTTGCCGTCGGCAAGGCGTACATCGGCCGGTTCCCGTACGGTGTCGAGACGCTGACGTTCGGGCTGACGCGTCGATACGGTTTCGACTTCCTCGCCCCGGCCGATCACGCCACGCTCTGGGACCGGGGATCGGTCCCCGAGCCCGAAGCCCTCGACGGAGCGTGGGACGTGCGGCTCGTCTCGAACGCCGGACTGTCGGACCCCCTCTTCGAGTTCCAGTTCGAGCAGACCGAACACGGGATCGACGGGCAGTACGAGGTGCTCGACACGGCAGGGGGCGACGTCCGGCTCGAGTTCGACGAGGACCGCATGGAGATGTTCGACTTCTCGAACTGGCACGACGAGATCCGCCAGATCGAGACGGACTTCATGGTCGGGAAGTACTGCCAGAACGAGACCCAGATCCTCCCGTCCCCCGGGGACGGCTCGCTGGGCCACCTCCACGCCGAGACGGAGGCCGGCGACGATCGGCTGTGTCTCTACTACGTCATGAACGCGCGTGACGAGCCGATCAGCGAGGCATGACCGCCCTGGTTTAACTCCCGGTCCCGCCAACGGTCCCCCCATGGCCGACGACACGATCCCGCAAGTCGACGTTCCGCTCCCCGAGATTTCCCACGTCGCGTTCGTCGTCGAAGACCTCGAGGAGAGCATGCGCCGGTTCGGAGCCCTCCTCGGGATGGAGCCGTGGTTCACGTATCGCTACGAGCCCCCGCGCCTGACCGACACGACCTACCGCGGGGAGCCGGCCGAGTACTCGATGCGGGTGGCGATAACGGACGTCGAGGGACCGGTCGACCTGACGACGAAGGTCGTCTCCGGGCAGACGCTACAGCGGGTCGTGAGCTGGCTCACGGCGTTGCGCGACCGGCTCGGGCTCCGATCCGGATCGGATGACGACGGGGCGCTGTCGTCGCTCCCGAACCCGGGCCTCCCGGGGCTGAACGTCGAGTTGATCGAACCGCTCGACGGGCCAAGCACGTACACGGAGCACCTGGACGCCGGCGGCACGGGCATCCACCACATCGGCTGCTTCGCCTTTGACGACCCGCGCGCCGCAGTCGAGCGGTACGAGGACGCGGGTATCCAGATCGTCCAGAGCGGGCGCTTCGGGGAGCTCGAGTTCTGGTACCTCGACATGCGTGAGGAACTCGACGGGGTACTCCTCGAAGTCGCGGCGAACCTCTGGACGGTCCCGTCGCCCGACGGAGTCTTCCCCGGGTAAGTCTTCTAGGTATCTCCGCTCCGGAGGTGCGTCACGCCGAGGACGCCAACGGTCGCGCCCGAGCCCTGCGCGAGCCACAGGACGATCCACCGCGAGACGGTCATGTTCGCGGGATCGAAGTAGTGCCAGCACTCCACGACCAGGAAGAAGAGGCCGAAGCCGGCAGCAAGGGCGTACCCCATCCGGCGGTCGACGGCGACGCCCCACAGCCCCGCCAGCGCGACGAGCGTGAAGACCCCCATGCCGACCGTGGCCACCAGGGGCTCGTTGAATGGCTCGAAGGGGGCCCAGTACCCGGCCAGTTCGTCCGCGATGTGCATGAACTCGAACACGACCGTCGACACGAGTGCGTGGGGTGTGTATCTCGCCCTCCCCGTTGCGACCATGCCGGGGCGACGACGGGTCGGGTGGTAAAGCTGCCGCTGGTATCAGCGAGAGAGGGAGATCGCCTACCCGTCGACGGGGGCGTTCATCCCGAGCTGTTCGAGTTCCCAGGTCAGGTACTCCCGCAGGCCCTCCTCCAAGGGCCGGTGTTCGAGGCCGAGTTCGCGTCTGGCCTTCGAGTTGTCGACATCGTAGCGCCGGCCGGCCGCGAACGAGAGCAGTTCGGGCTCGAACCCTTCCGGCGGGGTGACGACGCGTTCGACGACCCGCATGACGCGCGCCAGGACGCCGAACGCCGCCGCGGGGACGACCCGCGGGGTCGGGACCCCCGTGATCGCCTCGGCGCGCTCGAACACCTCGACCAACGACCGCGATTCGCTGGCGATGATGTACTCTTCCCCGGGCGTCCCCCGCTCCATCGCCAGGCGGTGAGCGCGCGCCGTGTCCGCGACGTAGTCGAAAGAGAGACGCGACTCGCGGGGGATCGCCGGGAGGTCGCCGGTCAGGTAGTCCCGGAAGATACTCCGCATCGATCCTTCGAGCTTGTCGCCCGGCCCGTAGATGGCGCTCGGGAGGACGGCGACCAGCGGGAGGCCGTCCGCCATCATCGGTTTCGCCACCTCGTAGTGGGCCGCCCACTTCGTCCGGTAGTAGACGGCGAAGGTCGGCTGCGGGGGTTCCGTCGACTCGTCGATGATCGCCCCGCTCGTGCCCGGATGGACGCCGACCGTGCTGGTGTAGACGCCCTTGGGAACGTCGAGTTCGTCCATCAGCTCGAGGACGTTGCGCGTCCCCCCGACGTTCACGCGCCGGGCCGTCTCGGCTTGCTCCGGCCCCGGGCCGACGTAGAACCACGCGCCGACGTGGAACACGCCGTCCACTCCTTCCATCGCCCGACGCATGCTCGCCTTGTCCGTGAGGTCCCCCTCGACGACCGTCACGGCCTCGGGGAGGTGGGCCGCGTTCGAGCGCGAGCGCGTCAGCCCGACGACGTCGTGGCCCGCGGCCACCAGCTGCTCGACGAGGTGGGTCCCGACGAGGCCGGTCGCGCCCGTGACGAAGTACTCCACGTGCGGGCTACGGTGACGGGGTAGAAGTAGATTCGGTCGACGATGCGCGCCGTGTTAAGTTAAGAAACGAGGGCGGGACGAGGATTCAGTGCCTATGCCGAAAACCGCCCGCCTCACCGAGTCTACCGAGTGGATCAACTTGGATTTTGTGGAGCGAGAGCGGACACCCCGCGAGATCTTGAAAAGGGTATTCGCCACCATCTCGCTGGATTA
>NZ_WPCE01000237.1 GCF_009742825.1 Halorubrum sp. CBA1125 | reverse complement strand
TAGATAAGCGTAGGGAACTCGTGTGCAGAGGGACCTCCTTTGAGAAGACGAGCTGAGGGGCACGAACCCACCCACGAGCGTGACCAGCGTCACGCCTCACGCGAGCGGGGCGAGCAGCTCGGGAAGCGAACCCTCTACCAAGCGGAGACTGGACGCGATCGCCGCTGCAAACAGGAGCATGGCAGCCAGGGGCGCAACCGTGGGAATCCCGACCGCGAGCACCTCGCTGTCGACCCAGATCGAATTTGGGATATCCGTCATCGGTGAGACTACCGAGACGATTTGGCTAGCTACATCAGCGTTTGCCAGATCGGTATCCGGAGTATTAACCAACGAAACGTGTCTTGTGCGTTATTGTTGGTTAATGCTCAGCTCCATGCAGTCACGTGATCTGGAGAGATGACGTTTGGTTGGGAATGAGTGCCTATAGCCACTCACGGCCGACCGATTCGATGCCCCGGAGTTCGTCCTGTGGATAGTGTTCGGAGAGTCGGTGGACGATATCCGCGATCTCCGCAGGTGAGAGAGAGACGTCGTCGAAGTACAGTACCGCCCGGAAGGTGTCTGCGTATAGCTCTCTCACGAGATCGTCGTCGTAGGTGACGATCACGCGATCTTCTCTTTTCGAGTACTCGGCGATGGAGGTGTCTGCTGTTCCCTTCCCGAGTTCGGGAGCGAAGTCGATGTGGACGACGTCGTGACCGTAGTTCTCCAACCGGTGGAGAACCTCGGACTCGATGTTTTCGTCGAGAAGCAGCCGATACGACATCGGTCACTCCGACGTCGTGGGGGGCGTTACCGAGGTTCGGCGCTCGGCTTCCTCGACAGCCGCTCGATGGCGTTGTTCGACCTCGCGCATCTCGGCCGGATTGCTGTGATAGTACGCGAGGGCCTCATAGACGTCGGCGATGTCGACGTTGTATTTCTCGGCCACCCGTTCGGGCTTCACGTCTTCCTCCTCGACGAGTTCGTGGACGAACCGAACCGTCAGTCGGCTTTCCCGTATGTGTGGCTCGGCATGGATCTCCGACTCGTCGGCCGTGACGATGCGGTACTCCTGAGTGGCCATCACGTGAGCATACTCGCTACACCGTCTTTAATGTGATTCGGCACGCGTATCTCTCAGCGGTTGCCAACCTGCCGACGATATCGGCCAGAGAGAGTTCACCGACACGTTCGTGTGAGACAACCGTCCAGCCCGGCATTCCCGTGTCCGCGAGCGCCGTCTCAACCGTTGAGATACAGCCCTTGCAGTCCGCCAACACCGGGATGCACGCTCCCAATCAAGGATACGGGAAGTATACGATATCTACGGGAATACTTTTGTATATTACCGTCCAACGAGTACCCACGTCATGTCGAAGTCGACAGATCAACGGGGGCGGATCTACCTTCCGAAGGACATCCGCGAGCGATTCGGTGACCAGTACCGCATCGTCGAACTCCCGAGCCACGTCGCGCTGTTTCCCGTCGACGAGGATCCGCTGGACGGCCTCCGAGCGGCCGTCGGCGACGCTTTCGCAGATCGGACGGCCGACAAGCTAAAAACAGAGGCGCGCGAGGCGATTGCTGACGAGGTTCGAAAAGAAGCAGACGATCGGTCGGAGGAGGACGAGACGTAGCCGTGTACGTCGAAACGGACTTTCTCACCGCCTTGGTGAAAGACGACGATTGGCTGCAGGACGCCGCAATCCGGGCCCTCGAAGAGCGCGACGATATCCACACCTCGATACTCGCGTACGCCGAGGTGCTGGTGTTGTTCTACGACCGCGAAACCGCCGAGTACGAGATCGATGCGCCGCGGGCGATCACCAATTTGCTCGAACTCGTTCCGATCGTCCCGGCCGAACACGAGGACGCGGTGCTGGCCGCCGCGGCGTTTCTCGACGAATACGATCTCACCCCGTTCGATGCGCTCCACGCCGGCCTCGTTACCACCGGTGATGAACGTGTGCTTTCGACGGAACAGGCCTACGACACCGTCGGACTCACTCGTAGGCCGCTCGAATCCGGGCCTTCCGAGTGAGGAATCCGCCTGAGGGCGAGTGCTCATACGACCCGGTCCAACCAATCTGGCGAGGTCACGCCCGCAGACGGAGCGGTCGGCGGCGAGCCGATTCGAGACTGAGCGCGGTGTATTTCAGCGGACAGACGTTCGCCGACACCACCGTGTCGAATGTTCGATCACACGCCCTCGAAATCCGCCTCGAAGGAACGATATCCCGACGGTCCGTGGTCCGCGACGCGCTCCAGCGGATCGACGCGTCCCTCCCGGTGGCGGTCGGCCCAGCGGGTCGCTCGCTCTTCGAGTCGGTCGACGACGTCGGGATACTCGTCGCTCACGTCCGTCTGTTCCCACGGGTCCGCATGCATATCATACAGTTGGTAGTCGGGGAGGACGCCACGCCACATGCCGGGGTGGAGCGTGTGAATCAGCTTCCAGCGGTTCGTCCGGGTGGCTCGCTGAGCGGTGTATAACCCGTGATCGAACACGACTGCGTCGCGCCAGTCGGCGCCGGCTGACTCGATGATCGGCCGCAGCGATCGCCCCTGCCACCGGTCGGGCGGTGGCTCGCCGAGGTAGTCCGCAATCGTCGGGGCGAAGTCGACGTTCGTGACGAGGTGGTCCCGGATCCCCGGGTCGACGGCCGTGTCCCGGGGCGGTTTCACGACCATCGGGACGCGCTGGGTGCCGTCGTGGGTCGACCAGTGCTCGCGATACAGTCCGTGCTCGCCGAATTCCTCCCCGTGGTCGCCCGAAAGGACGATGAGGAACTCGTCGTACTGGTCGGTCTCCCGGAGGTAGTCGAGGAGTCGGCCGACGTGGCGGTCGGCATAGTGGATCTCGGCGTCGTACGCGGCGATCAGGTCGGCGAGGTCGTCCCGGGATTCGATGCCCGTGTGTGTCGCCGACCGCACCGCGTCCCACGTTCGATGCCGGTCCAGTTGCTCCGCGGTCGGGAACGGCGGGAGCGTCCCGTCTTGGAACCGGGCGATCTCGTCGTCCGAACGGTTGTACGGCGCGTGCGGGTCCCAGAACTGCGCGTACAGGAAGACGTCCCGGCCATCGGTTCGTTCCAGCGCGTCGATGGACTCGTCGACGACAGCCTCGGCACGCGGCGTCTGGAAGGACACGTGTCCCCACTCCGTCGTCATGTCCTCGTCCGGTTCCTGGGGCTGTACGAACTCGTGCCAGACGTGATAGAACCACGGTGCGGGATGTCGCGGGAAGGAGGACACACCGATCGTCCGGACGCCGTTCTGGAAGAACAGTTCCGGCAGCGTCCACCAGGGACGGTCGGGCTGATTTTCGGTCCACGACCCGGCCCAGTCCGTCTGATTGGCCGGCCGGTTCATCTGCTGGGACTGCCGGCCGTGTGTCTCGACGCCGTTCGCGATCCCGTATCGCCCGGACGAGAGTGCCGCTCGTGACGGCATACACGGCGAGTTCGCGACGTACCCGCGTTCGAACGCGACGCCGTCTTCGATCAGCGTATCGATATTCGGCGTCGTCTCTCGGTCATAGCCGTAGCCGCTGACGTGGTCCACACGGAGGGAGTCGATGTCGAGGAAGAGTACCTTCATTGTGTCGTGTGAACAACTGCCTCGCCGGGTCAAATAAGTGGGGTTTCAGGTGAACAGGTGAGTCCCGCGTACACCTCCCAACGGTGTTCCAAGTGCGGGTTCACCCACGAGAACAACCGCCCGACTTCGGACGGACAGGACGTATTCGAGTGCCTGAAGTGCGATTACGGAAAATTCGAGGACGCAAAGCCTCGCGCTTCAGCGCGGGAGGATGTCAATCGCTGGCGTTTTGTGTGCGTTGCTCGCTGAGTTTTTCCCAAATTTCTGTACGACCGGCGCCGTCTCGATGTCG
>NZ_WPCE01000214.1 GCF_009742825.1 Halorubrum sp. CBA1125 | reverse complement strand
ACGCCGGCGACCACCCGGACGTCGTCGGTGCTGACGTTCAGTCGCTCGTCGAACCGCCCGTCGAGGACGACCGTCTCGCCCGGCTCGGCGGCGTCGACGGCGGCCTGCGCGGAGTCGTAGTCGTCGCCTTCCGTGACGTTCGCCCAGTCTCCACCATCCGTCGCGCTCGCATCGTCCTCGACGACGGTCGCGGTTCCGGGCTCCTCCGGCGCCGTCACCTCGGTCGCAGCCACGTCCGTCCGGATCGTCACGTCGCCGCCGGTGTCGGCGGTCGCGTTCGATTCCGCCGGCGCGTTCGACGCGGCCGACGCCGGGCCGGTGCCGACGGCGCCGACCAGCGGCGCCGCGAGCGCGAGGGCGGCCACGACGCAGACGGCGACCAGGAACCCGGTCTCGACGGGGCGATCAGACATGCTTACCTCCGTCTCCGAGGGAGTCGTCGTCCCGAGGGCCGTCCTCCCCCGTTCGTGATCCGGTCGCGTACGCGGCCGGATAACGAGCGGGCGAGCGCCGGCAGCTCCGCGACCGAGGCGTCGATGTCGCGGGCGAGGTACGCGACGGCCAGCAACGCGATCGCGACGACCGTCAGGTACCCCCCGGGCCCGAACCACGCGAACCCGCTGATGTTCGCGACCTGGTAGCCGCCGAGCAGCGGCGGCGTGAACGGCTCGATGCCCCGGAGCGGAGCGTCGGGGTCGAGCGCGTGACCGGCCTGGTGGAGCCGGTACTGGATGAGCGCGAACGTCGCGAGGAAGACGCCGATCGTGCCGACGAGCTGCGCGGTCAGGCCGAGCTTGAGCTTGCGGACCGTCGGCGCGAGCGCGACGAACACGCCGGTGAACGCGACCCCAACGTACACGATGGGGCCGAGGACCCACTCGGGGACGTCGACCGCGCGGTCATGGACCGCGTAGTTGGGGTCCACGAACACCGGGTCCGGGAAGTAGAACCCCGCGTACTTGTTGAGCCCCTGGACCTCGGCGAAGTCGCCGCCGAGCCGCGGGTACGCGTACAGGTCGACGACCAGCGGCCCGCTCGGGTACTGCGGCGCGGTGAGCGTGATTCGCCACACCGGGACCGCGAGCGCGACGAGCAGCAGCGCGGCTGCCACGAGGGGGAGCGCTCGCCTGATCTCGGTGAGTCGCGCGATCGACGTGTTCATGGCTCACTCCTCCGGTTGGACGATGAGCCGCGAGCGCATCTCCAGGTGGAGCGCGCTACAGAAGTGCGCGCAGTAGATCCAGTAGACGCCGGGCTCGTCCGCGGTGAACGTCGCCTTCCGCGTCTCCTGGGGGGCGACCCGCATGTGGATGTCGTGGTCCGGGATCGCCACCGAGTGGAGCATGTCGCTCGTGGTCTCGATGTTGGTCACCTGCATCTCGACCGTGTCGCCTTCCCGCACGGTCATCTCCTGGAAGCCGTAGTGGTTCCGCGTCGAGTACATCTCTATCTCGACGCGGTCGTCGTCGACCCGCTCCATCGTCTCCTCGCCCTGGTCCGTGTACTCGAGGTCGAGGTCCTCAGGGTCGTACGTCTTCGCCGGGTCGATCTTCGACTTGTGACAGATCGACGCGTCGTGCGGCTCCGCGTGGGCGGGCGAGTCCTTCACGAGCTGCATCCCGGCCTCGTCGTCGCCGATGTAGATCAGCTGGTCGTTCTCGGGGTGCTGCGGGCCGACCGGGAGGAACCGGTCTTTCGACAGCTTGTTCAACGAGATGAGCCAGTCGCCGGCGGGGTTCTCCGTGTACGACTCCGCGGCGATCAGGTGGCCGGGGTTGTAGTGGACGTCGATCTTCTCGATCACCGGGCTCTCGGACCCCGCCTCGGCCTCGACGGCTTCCTCGATGTCCCACTTGACGACCTGTGAGTCGATGAACAGCGTGGTGTACGCGTGCCCCCGGCCGTCGTAGGCCGTGTGGAGCGGACCGAGCCCGAGCTGCGGCTGACCGACGATGGCGTCCGCCGGGTCGTCGACCTCGTCGATCGCGGCGATGTCGATGACAGACGCGGTCGGGTCGAGCTTGCCGCTGGCGATCGCGTACTGATTGTCGGGCGTGACGCTGATCCCGTGCGGGCTCTTCGGCGTCGGGATGTAGTGGACGATCGGCTCGTCGCCCTGGTTGAGCGGGCTGTCCTGGCGCCCGTCGACGACCGGCACCTCGTTTATCGTCTCGTAGTCGCCGGCCTCAACCGCCGCCTCGATCCGCGGGATGTCGAACGCCTTCACGTTGTCGCGGGCCGATCGGGTCATCTCCTCTTCGGTGACGCCGCCCTCGCTGTTGTACCCGGTCGTGAAGAAGTACTGGCCCTCCTTGCTACCGTCCCCGTTGTCCATGTTCCCGTCGACGAGGACCTCCCACTCGACGTTCATCGACTCGGGGTTGATCGCGGCGAGGACGGAGCCGTACTCCTCCGGGTCCTCCAAGTCGCCGCTCCCGTCGTTGGGGATGGGCGTCCGGAACTCGCCGACCCCGAAGATGAGGTCGGTGTCGGGCAACTGCGCACAGGCGCCGTGGGTCCCCTGCTGGTTCGGGATGTCGACGATGGCGTCGGTCTCGAAGTACGTGAGGTCGATCCGGGCCATCCGTCCGTTCGCCTTGTCGTTGACGTAGGCGAACCGGCCGTCGTAGTCGCCGTCGGTCTGGCTGATCCGCGGGTGGTGGGTGTCGCCCCAGGTGTACCCGCCCGCCTCCTCTAACATCTGCCGGCTCTCGTCGTCGTGGCCGTAGCCGCGGCCGGCGTCGGGCTGGAACACCGGAATGCGGGCGAGCTCTCGCATCGAGGGGAGCCCGTACACGCGGACGTCTCCAGACTGCCCGCCGCTGAGGAACGCGTAGTACTCGTCGTGTTCGCCCGGCGGCACGGAGCTGTCGACCTCGCTCGCCGAGGCCGTCCCCTCGACATCCTCGTCGCTCAGCAGGCTGGTACAGCCCGCCAGCCCGCCGAGTCCGCCGACGGCCGCGCCGGCCTTCACGAAGTCCCGGCGCCGGAGCCCCGGCAGCAGGGAGTCGAACTCCGCGTCCGCGTCGGCCGGCTGTCCGCTCGATGCCCCCGCGTCGGTGGACCGCTGTTTGTCGTGTGACATGGGTGGTCTCCGCGAGTGGCGTGCTCTCGCGACAGACGGACGTTGCAGCCTGCTGTATATATCTCGTCCAGCAGCTTGCTGTGCGCTGGGAAGCGTGTGAACACGTTCGGTCATTATCACCGGCATTGCAAGAATGTGAGAACGCAGCTGGGCTGTCCGTCCACGTTGGCGGACGGCACCAGGTGTCGCGACGGTCCCCCGTGTCCGGCGCGCTCAGAGACGACGGGGAGCGTAGAAGCCGAATCGAAACGTCGACCGGGAGAAACGGGACCGCGAGAACAGCGGTCGAGAGGCATTTGCTCGCGGTCGGCGGGAGCGTGCGTTTATCGGTGGTCGACAGTCACCGGACGACGACCGCGCCCTTCATGCCCACGGCCTCGTGGGGGGTACACACGTACTTGTGGATCCCGGTCTCCTCGAAGGTGTACTCGAACGTGAAGCCGGCTTCCTGGCTGGTCTCGCTCTCGAAGGCGCCCGACTCCGCCGCGACGTTGTGGCCGCCGCCCTCGCCGGTCCACTCCCAGACGACGGTGGTGCCCGCGCTCACCGCGACCGCAGCCGGACCGAACGAGAGCCCGTCGCCCGCGCCGACGTCGACGGTGACCTCGTCGCTGCCCGTCGCGTCGACCGTCTGGTCGTAGCCGTTCGCGCCCTCGAGCCAGCCGCCGTAGTCCGGCTCCTCCGAGAGGTACTCGACGCTGCCGCCGGAGCCACCGGAGTCGCCGCCGTCGCTGCCGCTCCCGGAGTCGCCGCCGTCGCTGCCGTCGCTGCCGCTGGCTCCGCTACCGCCAGAACAGCCGGCGAGCAGTGCTACGCCCGCCGCTCCGGTCGCCTGTACGAACCGCCGCCGATCGAGTCGGGTGTTCTCTGTCATGTGCTCGGTCGGCGGTTACCGCGGGATAGTTGTAACGTGTCACGCGTGGCTTCGTTCGGCGAGAACGCGTCGAACACGTTCGGGACGGACCGCCTCTCACGCCTTCCGCGTCGTCTCGTTCGGGCGGTCATCGGTCCGACGCTCCGTCGGTTTGCCCGGGGGCGAGCACGACGAGCGCGGTGCTGTCCTCGCGTGCGGTCGGCTCGACCGACAGGTCGCCGTCGAACCTGAGGACCTCGCCGGCCTCTACCGGGTGGGGCTCGCCGTCGAGACGCACGTCGATAGCCCCCGTCAGCACGTGGAACAGCACCACGTGTCCCGGGTGGTCGTGCTCGGGGACCGTCCCGCCCGGTTCGATCTCGAACCGCTGGATGCTCGTCGCCTCGCCGACGACGCCTTGCGTGAGGAACACGCCGTCGAGCTCCGCGATACGGACGATCTCCGCCGCGGGCTCGTCCTCGACTTTGGGCAGCTCCGCGACGAACCGCGACGGCCCCTCCTGTTCGACCGCGTAGCCGTCGTCGTCGAACGCCGGTACCTCCGCCGACAGCTCGT
>NZ_WPCE01000321.1 GCF_009742825.1 Halorubrum sp. CBA1125 | reverse complement strand
CCTGGTCCGCGAAGACCGGATTCCGGAAGCGGCCGCGGGCGCCGCGGACCGCTGGGGCGAGTGGGTCTCGGGCGTGAACCTGGCGCACGACGCGACGAGTTCACCGACAACGGCGTGGTCGGGGACCCGGCCGCCGGCGACGCCGACGCGGCGCGGAGCTGCTCGACCGCGCGAGCGGGGCGCTCGCGGAACTCGCGGCGGCGGTCGTCGAGCGGGACGGGCGGTGACCGACGGCGGTCCGACCCCTACTCGTCGTCGCCGTCGTCGGCCGCGTCCTGGAGGGCGCCCCGGATCGCGGGGACCGCCCCGGTGAGGGAGGCGACCTCCTCGGCGGCCGCCTCGATGTCGGCGACGAGCTCCTCGAGCTCTTCGATCTCGGCTTTCAGGTCGTCGGCGTCCTCGAAGGCGTCGGCGCGCTCGCCGAGCACGTACGCCTTCTTCGCCGACCGGACGCTCTCGACGGCGTCGCCGACGTCGAGCGCCGACTTCAGCCCGTTGAGCGCGCCGAGCACGTTGTCCGCGTCCGTCTCCCACACCGCGTCCGGGTCGGGGAGCTCTGCGCGCGCGGCCCGCAGGTGGTCTTCGACCTCCGCGCGGGTCTCCGCCGCCGCCTCGCCGAACAGGTCGTCGTCGTCGAACGTGGACTGGCTCATACCCGAACCGTCGGTCCAGGTCGATTTAAAAACCCGCCCGAAAGCGGAAGTGAAGCGCGCGGAGACGACGCGTCACGTCCCGGTCCCGAGTCCACGACCGCCGCGTTCTCCGTCCGTCGTCTCCGCTCCTGCGCGTTGCGGTCGCTTCGGCTGCCGGCTACCCGCGGTCGCCGGCGATCAGATCCTCGTAGCGCGCGCCGGTCTGTTTCAGGGTCTCCGTCGAGTAGAGTCGCTCGTGGTCGAACGGGAGGTACTCGGCCGCCAGCTCGTCGATCTTCGCGTCGACGGCGTCGCTCTCGCGCCCGTGGATCATCGTGAACAGGTTGTACGGCCAGTCCCGCTCGGGACGCCGCGGGCGGTGGTAACACAGCGTCACGTACGGGAGGCTCCCGACCGCCTCGCCGCGGGCGTCGAGCTCGTCGTCGGGGACGTCCCAGACCACCATGCAGTTGTTCGTGAACCCGGTGACGACGTGGTTGACGACGCAGCCGATGCGCTTGATACAGCCGTCGGCGAGCAGCCGGTCGACCGCGTCGAGCACGTCGTCCACGGTCGGGTCGAGTCCGGCGGCGGACGCGTCGTCGGCCGCGATCTCGGCCGCCACGTCGGCGTACGGCGTCGCGGAGAGCGGGAACCCGTTCTGGATCGCGAGCAGGAGCGCGGCCTCCAGCGCGGTGAGGTCGCCGCGGGCGTCCTCGGAGACGCGCGTCGCGGAGACGTCCGTGCCGGAGGCTCGCGGGTTACCGTGGTCGCCGCTCACGGGATCGGGGGTGTCTCGCTCCCCGTCCGATTCCCGCGCGAACCGGTCTCCGTTGACCACCGGGAACTCCAGGTCGATGTAGTAGTCGGTGAGCATCGGGAGGTCGAGCACCGCACAGCCGGTCCGTTCTTCGATCTCCGTGAGGATCGCGTCGCGGCGCTCGCGGGAGCCCGCGGTGACGACGAACCACTGGTTCCACGCGTGGTCCCGTCGGTAGTTGTGGTTCACCTGCCGGTACCCGTTGATCACCTCGGCGATCTCGTCGAACCGCGCTTCGGGAGCGCGGACGGCGGCGAGCGTCGACGAGCCGATGACCGGGGGGTTGAGCACCGCCCCGAACCGCCGGAATATCCCGCGCTCGCGGAGGGTCCGAACCCGGTCGAGGACGTCCGCGGCGTCGACGTCGACGCCCGTCTCGGCCGCGATCTCGGCGGCGACTCGCTCGAACGGGCGCGCCTCGACGGGGAAGCCGCTCTGGTACTCGTCGACGAGGGCCGCGTCGACCGCGTCGAGCGCGGC
>NZ_WPCE01000146.1 GCF_009742825.1 Halorubrum sp. CBA1125 | reverse complement strand
TCACCTCGTCGGCGTCGGCGTCGATCCCGCTGCCCCGGAGCTTCGCCGCGATCGCCTCCTTCAGCGGCGGGATCCCGTTCGAGGAGGTGTAGCCGGTGTGGCCGGCGTCGAGCGCCGCCTTCCCGGCCTCGACGATGTTCTCCGGGGTGTCGAAGTCGGGCTCGCCGACCGAGAGGTCGACGATGTCGGCGCCCTCGGCCTCCTTCTCGGCGGCGAGGTTCGATATCGCCAGCGTCGCGCTGGGCTCTACGCGTCCGATCCGGTCGGAGAAGTCGTATACGTCGGTCATTGGAGTTCCTCCACGAGGTCGATCGCGGCGACGGCCGCCTCCGCGCCCTTGTCGACGCGCTCGCGCGCCTCGGCGCCGGACATCCCCGGGCCGCTCACGCCGAACGTGACGGGCGTGTCGCGGTCGAGGCTCACCTGCGTGAGCTTCTCCGCCGTCGCGTTCGCGATCACGCGGTCGTGGTCGGTGTCGCCGGTGACGATGGCGCCGACGACCGCGACCGCGTCGACGTCCTCCCGGCGCGCGAGCCGGTCGGCCGCCAGCGGGCTGTCGTACGCCCCCGGCACGGACAGTTCGTCGACGACGACGGCGTCGCGCTCGGCGGCCGCCTCGCGGGCGGCCTCGGCCATCGGCTCCGTGACGGAGTCGTTGAACCGCGCCACCACCAGTCCCAGCGAGACCATACCCCGGGGTCGAACCGGGGGCGGCAAAGGTCTACCGTTCTCGGCGACGCCGGTCCGCTCGCGGCGACCCCGGTTCGGGATCATTTAAGTCCCGCGCGCGCAACCGACTACTGCATGAACGTCGCGCTGGGAGGCACGTTCGACCCCGTTCACGACGGTCACCGGAAGCTGTTCGAACGGGCGTTCGAACTGGGGGACGTGACCGTTGGGCTCACCTCCGACGAGCTGGCGCCGCAGACGCGACACGTCGACCGGTACGTCCGTCCCTACGAGCGCCGGAAGCGCGACCTCGAGACGGAGCTCGCGCCGCTGGCCGAGGAGTACGGCCGCGAGTTCGAGATCCGCGAGCTGACCGAACCGACCGGGATCGCCGTCGAGCCGCAGTTCGACGCGCTCGTGGTCTCGCCCGAGACGAAGTCGGGCGGCGAGCGGATCAACGATATCCGCGCCGAGCGGGGATACGAGCCCCTCGACATCGTCGTCGTCGACCACGTGGAGGCGGACGACGGCGACCTGATCTCCTCGACCCGTATCGTCGCCGGCGAGATAGACGAGCACGGTAACCTCACCCCCGACCGCGAAGGGCGCGGCGCGGCGCCTCCAGAATGACCCGGAGCGATACGGACAGTGCGGAGAACAGTGACGCGTCCGAATCGAAGAGCGACGGTGAATCCGCGAGGGAGGCCACCAGCGCGGTCGACGGCGGCGGACCGTCGGCGACGCTCCGTCAGCTCGTCCTCGGCGAGGTCGGCTTCGAGCGGGCGGCCGTCTGGAGCGCGGTCGGGTTCGCGCTCTCGTACGTCGCGGTCGACGCGGGCGCCCTCGCCGGCGTCGGAGTCGTCCCGACCGCGATCGGCCTCGCCGGACTGACCGCGCTCGGAGCGATCGCCTTCGCCGCGACCGACGGGGGAGCCCTCCCGAGCGCGCTCCTCGCGGCCGGTCCGTTCTCGGCGGTGCTGCTCCGGGCGATCGGCCCGGATCCGTACGCGATCCCGGTCGCGGATCCCGGCCGATTCCTCGTCACGGTCGGCGAGCCGATCGGGATCGCGCTCGCGACCGCGGTCGGCGTCGGGGTCGTCGCCGCCGCCCTCGGACGGGCGCTGGGCGGTCGGCTCGCCTGAATCGAGGCGATCGGCGCCGTAGGTGTCGGGAAGCGGACGTACGGGCGTCGAAAAACGGGATATCGAGCGTCGGGAAACCGTGACCCGAGCGTCGGCCGCGAACGCGTTACTCGTCGACGGCCACTTCGTCGGCGTCGACGTCGACGGCGGCCTCCTCCTCGGCGGCGACCTCCTCGGGACGCGCCTCGAGGGTCAGCTTCTGGACCTCGACGCGGCGGAGCGGGTAGATCGTCTTCGCGTCGCCGTAGATCGCCGACGAGAGGTTCCCCTCGACGATGGCGTCGACGAACGACGCGAAGGTTCGGTCCGCGGCCGCGGCGTTGACCTTGTCGATCATGACGCGGCGGATCGCCTTCTCCTGGGAGCGGTCGGCCTTCTTCGTCGTCAGCGCGACCGGCTGGACGCGGACGCGGTAGTCGTCCGTCGTCAGCACGGTGATCGACGCCTCGACCTTCGAGGCGCCGCGGCGGACGAGCGAGCGCAGGTAGTCGCGCGTCAGCTCGTACTTCACGAACTCGGTGTAGGCCGTGTCGCTGCCGACGTCGGTGATCTTGAAGGTGAGTTTGGTGTTGTTCGCCCCGGAGTCGCCGGTGAGATCGCCGAGCGTCGTCGTCAGCGTGCGGCCGACGACCTGCTCGGGCTCCTCGGCGAGCGTCTCGCCGAGCTCCTGCCGGTCGAACTGTTCGGGCGCTAACACGGTGTACCAGCGCTTCTGTTCTCTGCTCTTGGATACGGATCGTTCGCTCATGTGTTGGTGGTGTCGGTTGTGTCGGTCGTGTCGGTCGTGTCGGTCGCGTCAGTCGTGTCGGTGTCCGCGGTATCGGGGGTGTCGCCGTCCGGAACGTCGCCAGTGTCGTCGGCGCGGTGCGACCGGGCGCGCTCGACGACTCGATCGGCGACGTGCAGGTTCACGACGTAGTCGTCCACGGTCGTCCGGAGCCCCCCGGTCGTGGGTCGCTCGACGACGCACTCGATCGCGTCGCCGTCGACCCGCACCGTCATCGCGTCGGTGTCGTCGGGGGCGAGCGCGGCGGCGACGAGGGCGGGCTCGGCGTGGGTCGTCCGGACGGTCGTCCGCCGCGTGGCCTCCCCCGTCGTCCGCCGCGTCGGCTCGCGGCTCATAGCGCCTCCCTGAGCGCGGCGAGCGCGCCGGCGACGTCGGGGGCGTCCTCCCGGTCGGTCTCGGTACCGTCGTCGAGCGCGATCCCGCCGCGGTCCGCGGTCCCCCAGCCGTCGCCGCCGAGGTCGGCCGCGACCGATCGGCAGGCGTCGCCGACGCCGATCGAGTCGGTCGCGGCGGCCGCCAGCCGTCCGCCGGCCTCGTCGACCGCGACGGCGACCGGCTCGGGCGATCGGAAGTCCCGGACCAGCCGGGCCACCGTCGGCAGGACGGATGCGCTCGCGTCGACGCGGGCGACGACGCAGCCGTCGTGCCGGCCGACCGTCGCCGCGTCGAGCGCGCGGTGGGCCGTCAGCCCGTGGGTCCGCCAGGCGTCCAGGGCCGCCGCTTCGAGGTCGCCGCCGGGCTCGGCGTCGAGCGCCAGCGCGATCCCCGTTCCCGGGGCCTCGCGGGCGAGCACGTCAAGCACGTCGCGTATCCGCCGACCGTCTCGAACGGGCCGTCCGTCGCGTACGGACGGAGCGCGCGCTCGACCGCCGAGACCGCGCGCGCGCTCGCTCCCTCCGCGTCGCGACGGTCGACGGCGACGAGCGACGCGAGCCGCCGGTGATCGTCGTTGTCGGGCGTCGCCGGGAGTCCGAGGGCTGCGAGCGCCTCGGCAGTCGCGTCCGGATCGCCGGAGTACGACGTCCGAACGAGCGTCGAGGCCGCGAGCCCCGCCGCGAGGTCCGCGGTCGGCAGCGCGACCCCGGGCCGCCTGTGGACGCGATCCGCCGCGGTCGCCGTCTCCAGCGCGTCGCCGGAGCCGTCCGTGCCGGGCACGGAGCCGGCCGCGACGACGCCGGCGAGCGCGAGGACCGGGTCGGGGTCGGCGCTCAGCGCGCGCGCTATTTCGAAGGCGTGCACGCTCGCCGGGCGTCCCGAACCGGGAATCGCGTGTGGCCCCCGCGTCGCGCCGACGGTCACCGCGACGCCGTCGTCGACGTCGTCGGGTACCGGGTCGCGGGAGACGCGGGCCTGGAACGGCGTGTCGACCGCTCGCAGCGCCCGCGCGAGCAGCCCCGTGGCTGCCAGCGCGTCGCCGTCGTCACGCGCGACGAGCCGGACGAACGGCGCGTCGGCGAGGACGTCGGCGAGCGCGTCGGGGGGCGGGCGTGGCGGACGTCGCTTCGGTCATGGGGGTTGGTGGATGCTGTCGTGAGCCCTGCGGTCGGTCGGGTTACTCGTCGTCGAGCAGCTCGGCGGCGCGCTCGTAGGTGTACGTGAAGTCCTCGTCGATCTCGTCGCCGCGGTAGTAGTTCGCGAGGCGGCGGATCTTCGACTCCGTGTTCTGGAGCGCGCGCTTGTTCTGGTGGTCCTGGCCGTTCTCCTCCATGTGCTCGCGGAGGCGGACCGCCTGGGCCATCAGGTTGCGGAGGTCCTCGGGGTACTCGGCGTCGGCGTCGTGTTCCTCTAAGATCTCGGTGACCTTCTTGCCGGTCGCCAGCTTCACGTCCGGGACCGGGACGCCCTTGACGCCCTCGTCACGGAGCTTGAGTCCGATGACGCTGGGGTCGTGGCCCTGCTCCGCCAGTTCGACGACGCGGGACTCGATGTCCTCGGCGTCGACGTCGCTCCACTCCGGGTTCTCGTCCGTCGCCGGCTTGTCCGAGCCGGACGAGCCGCGACGGCGCGTGTGCATTCGTGCCATTGGTGTGAAATTGGAACGGCACAACCACAACGTGACCGCGGCTCCGCGCGGCGCGGCCGGTCGAGAGGCTCGCGGACGCGAGCGGTCCCTAGAGCCGGTCCGCGCGAGCGGACGGCCCGGCCGCGACGCCGGAGGCGTCGGTGCACTGCTACATTCCCAAGCCGTGGGCGAAGAGACCCCGGCGCGTCGGATCTGCAGCTGTGCTGTTCCCGTCCGATCCGTCGCCGTCGGGGGTCTTAAGCGTGTTCTTGTCGGCCGAGGCGGGGACCCGACACGGCGTCCGAAACGGCGCCGCCGCTCGCGTGTGGCAGTCCGTCGAGGCGACACGGGGATTTACGTGCCTCGTGAGTCTCCGGTCGTGTGGGAGAGACGCATGACCGAGATACCCCACGGCGCTCCGCCGGCCACGGACGGCGGAGCGCCCCCCGACGGCGACGAGTACGGTGTCGGTTCGGAGTCCTCCGAGCCTCGAATCGAGTTCCGCGGCGGCAAGTGGGCGAGCGCGCTCCCGCTCGCGTTCTTCATCCTCTGGGCGATCGTACAGAGCGGCGTCCTCGGGATCGGGGACACGAACGGCCTCGTGGTCGGCGCACTGATCGGGACGACGCTCGGGATGTTCCTCGTCCGCGGCGACTGGAAGTCGTACGCCGACACGATCTTCGAGGGGATGACCCAGCGGGTCGCGGCGACGGCGATCGTCGCCTGGCTGTGGGCCGGCATGTTCGCCCAGACGCTCCAAGTCGGCGGGTTCGTCGAGGGGCTCATCTTCGCCGCCGACGTGCTCAACGTCGGCGCCGCGACGTTCCCGGCCGCCGCGTTCGTGCTCTGCGGCCTGCTCGCGACGGGGATCGGCACGGGGTACGGTTCGACCGTCGCGTTCGTCACGCTGTTCTTCCCGGCCGGCGTCCTGATCGGCGCGAGCCCGGTGCTGCTCTTCGCGGCGATCCTCTCGGGCGCCGTGTTCGGCGACAACCTCGCGCCCGTGAGCGACACCACGATCGTGAGCGCGGTCACGCAGGACGCCGACATCGGCGGCGTGGTCGCCTCGCGGTTCAAGTACGCGATCGCCGCGGCGATACCGGCGTTCGTCGCGTACCTCGTCATGGGCTCCGTCATGTCCGGCGTGGGTCTCGAGGGGGCCGCGGAGCTGCGCGAGACGGCCACCGCGCCCGGGCTGCTCCACCTGATCTCGATGGGCGTCGTCATCGCGACCGCGGTCGCGGGCCGCCACATCGTCGAGGCGATCTCGTGGGGGCTCGTCGTCGCGATCGCGTTCAACCTCGTCTTCGGGCTCGCGAGCGCGAGCGACATGGTGGTGTTCACCGTGACCGAGGCCGGGGCGCTCACGGGGCTGCCGGTCGTCGAAGTCGGTGAGACCGCGGGCGTCGGCGGGAGCCTCTACGCCGGGGCCGTGGGCTTTTTCCCACTCATCGTGCTGACGCTTCTCATCGTCGCGATGGCACAGATCATGATCCGCGGCGGCGGCTTCGAAGCGATCCAGCTGTTCCTGCTCGACACGGTCGCGACGACCGTCCGGCGGGCCGAGCTGACGATGGTGCTCGGGACGGCGATGATCAACGGCATGATCACGATCAACACGGCGGCGGAGATCGCGATCGCGCCGTACATCGCGCGGATCGGGGAGAAGTTCAACCTCAACGGCTACCGGCGGGCGAACATCCTGGACGCCAACACGTCGGCGCTCGGCTACATCTTCCCGTGGGCGGGCGGCGTCCTCGTCGGGTACCAGGTGATGGTCGGCCCGGAGGGGCTCGGACAGGAGTACGGCCCCGAGATGGTGGTCAACCCGATCGAGGTCGTCCCGTACGTCTTCCACGGCTGGTTCCTCGTGATCGTCTTCCTTTTGGCCGCGATCACCGGGTTCGGCCGTGAGTACATCCCCGACCGGACCTCCGAGGAGGTGTCCCGCGCATGAGCCGCTTCGAGAAGTTCTTCGCCGGGCTGTCGTTCCGCGGGTCGACGCCCGACTACGCGCCCGGCGACGCGATCGAGGTGATGGTCACCGAGACCCGCGGCGAGACCGCGATCGCCCGCATCGGCGACTCGACGCTCCGGATCGAGGGCACGCCGGCGGACGCGGAGAACACCCGCGTGCTCGTCGACGTCGAGACGTGGGACGAGGAGTCACACAGCGGCACCGGAACCTACCGCGAGACGGTCGGGAAGAGCGCGTTCTGAACCGGTCGGCGAGAGCGCGTCACCGAATTCTTTCGAGGGAATTGGGTCGCGCGACGCTGTCGAAATCCGCAGCAGGTGAGACAGTCAGGTCTGGTTGCGGCCAACGGTGTATCAGAACATTTTCTTGATTTGCGTGGAGTCTCTCCCGGTATGGTCCCTGCAGGCTTCCAGTTGTTCCAGCTGGGTTTCCAGTTGATAGCCCTCTTCATCGCCGTCTTCACGCTTGCGATGGCTGCGTTCCCTCGCCAGATGACCCGATGGCAGACGCGTGGCCCCGACGGCACTACGCAGATCGAACCGAGTCGGATGCGTCTTCTCATGACGCGTCTCATGGGCGTCTTTGTCGCAGCGATGGCCCTCCTCATGGCGTTTGGGAGCCGTGTGATACTCCCCTGAGACAGTCCCCGAAGAGACAACTGGGATGGTTGTCCGATCAGTTGTAGTTGGTTATATAGTATTAGGGTGTCATAGAAGGGTTCACACGCCTGCACAGGATTCGCTCAGTACAGTCCAAGGACCCATCG
>NZ_WPCE01000201.1 GCF_009742825.1 Halorubrum sp. CBA1125 | reverse complement strand
TTCTCGTCCTGCCAGTCCCACGGCTCGACCAGGACGATGTCGTCCTCGCGGATCCAGACGCGCTTTTGCATCCGGCCGGGGATACGGGCGGTCCGCTCTTCGCCGTCCGCACAGCGGACCGTGACCCGGTTCGCGCCGAGCATCTCGACGACCTCCGCGAACACCTCGTCGTCGTCGGGCATCCGGAGGTCGTTTCGACCGTCGCCGTCTCCGTTGCTCATGCGTACGGGATGATACGCGCTCCCGGAAATAAAAGGGGCGTTCTCCGCGCGCCGCGAGGCCCCCGAACGCGACGCCGGACGCGTCGCCCGCGACCGTCCCTATCGAAGTGCTTTTTTAGCGGCGACGGAAACGCGCGGGCATGGAAATCGACGCGGAGTTCCGTCGGCAGATCGCCGTCTCTCTTCTGGCCGCCCTCCTCTTCGTCGTGGGCGTCGTCGGGGTCGGTGTCGCCTTCGGGGGGTCCTCGGGACTTCCCGAAACCGGGGCGATCGCGCTCGTCGGGCTGCTGGCCGGGTTCGTGCTGCTGATGGCGCTCGTCGGCGCGTACCTCATCCGGTCGAAGGACGGCGAGTGAGTCGACGACCCCGCGTCGTCGGACGGCTCGTGTGACGCGCCGACGGCGGTGATCACTCCGGTCGATCACTCCGCGTCTGGCGCCTCGCGACGCTCGCGCCAGTCGCTGACGTCGTCGACGGCCGCGACGCGCTTCTCGTAGTACGCCAGCGGATCGGCGGCGACCTGCATGTGGTCCTCCTCGTTGTGGCAGATCCCGTAGTTCGCCAGCGTCTCGCAGGTCGGCGGCGGGTACTGCGTCCCGCGCTCGTCGGTCAGATACTCGGTCTGGTAGCGGATCCCCTCGGCGTCGAGGCTGGTGTCCCCACAGAACGCGACCACCTCGTCGGGCGTCATCCCGATGCGACGAGGAACGCCATCAGCGCGAACGACTCCGGCGGCGACAGGTCGACGCCGCGCTCGGCCCGCTCGATCAGGTTCCGCATGCACGGGGGAAACAGGTCGGGGGCGACCACGTCCGGCGGCTCGGCGTACGTTCGCTCCGAGAGCAACCGCTTGAGGTCGGCGACGCCCGATTCCAGCTCGGCGGCGATTCCCTCGCCGGCCGCCAGCTCGAACGGGAGCCCCTCGCGCACGCGGTCCTCGACCGCGGCCTCGATCGCGTCGAGCAGCTCCTCGCGAGAGACGCGGACGTCGCCGTCGGCGAGCGCGCGGTTGACGAGCCGCCACGACTCCCCCCACGACGGCGACGTCAGCCGGAGGTACGGCCCGACGGCCATCCAGTAGTGCGACGCTTCGCGCCCGCGGGAGGCGGACCCGGCGCGGTCGACGTCCGGTCGGTCGGCGCCCGCCCGCCCGGCGGCCGTGCCCCCGCCCGGCCCGGCCGCGGTCGGTCCCGTGGTCCCTTCCGGCCGCACCGCCCCGGTGAGGTCGAACTCGGCGAGCACGTCGTCGAGGTTGACGGTCGGCGTCGACACCGACCGCAGCGCGTCGTCGGTCGCGAGGTCCCGCCGCACGCGGTCGACCGCCGTCGCCGCCTCCGCGGCGGCGTACTTCTCGATGGCGGGCTCGGAGTCGAGCAGCGAGACGAGGATCCGCGCGATCGGGTACGAGAGCAGCTCCGCCTGCGCGTCGTAGTCCGACGCCTCCGGGAACGCGCCGCTCTCGGACTCGACAGTGCCGTCCAACAGCGCGCGCTCGACGCGCTCCCGGGCGCGCTCGACGGCGGGCGCGTCGGCCGCGACGAGCTCCGGCAGCGACACCGCCGCCTCGGCGACGGCCTCGCGGGCGGCCGCGAAGAACGGGTACTTGGCGTCGAGCGCGTCCATGTCCGCCCCGAGGTAGAGACGGACGGCGAATAAGCGGTGCGGTCCGCGGCGCCCCTGCAGGACCGCGGCGCCGGACGCGAGCGCCGGCGGTTCGCCGGCAGTTCCGGACGCTACAGCTCCCGGCGGACGTAGACGCCGAGGTAGCCGCCGAGCACGCTGAACGCGACCGTGTACACGATACTGAAGAGGATCACGACGACCACGAGCACTCCGAACGACGCGGGCGCGCCGACGATCCCGAGCAGGAAGAGGAAAAAGAGCAGGAACAGCGCGAACGGGACCGACGCGACCACCCCGGCGACGGCGCCCGTCTTCATCCCGTCTGTGGTCCCGCCATCCAGGAGGTACGCGGCGATCCCGCCGCCGAGGACCGGCGCGAACGGCACGAACGACAGCACCGATCCCGCCACCCCGCCGGCGAGGCCGTAGACGATGATCTCGCCGAGATCGCTTTCTTGATCTGTCGTCGTGGCGGCTCGCGATTCGCCTGCCGTCGCGGCGTCGGCGTCGCTGGAGCTTCCCGCCGTCGCGGCGGGTTGCTCGTCGCTCGGTGGGTCGCGGTGGCCCGGCGGCTGGTCGTCGCTCGGTGGGTCGCCGTCACTCGGCGGTTCGTCGGTCGGGTCTGCGGGGACCATCGGTCGCTACGCGTCCTCCTCCGGCTCGACGACGGCCGCGCCGGGCGCGTTCGCCTTCACGCTGTGCAGCCCCTGGGTCGCCTTCTGTTTGGACGCGTACCCCTGTCCGCCGTCGGCGACGATGTTGCCGTTGTCGTGGCGGAGCCGCCAGCGCCACTCGTCGGCGCTGTCGACGAACAGCTCGAACGTCGCGTCGCTGCCCCCTTCGTCGGGCGCCTCCTCGTCGCGGGAGACGTCGATCACGTGCGCGCCCGGCGCGTTGCGTTTGACGCTCTCGATCCCCGACTCGGCGTCGCGCTTCTCGCTGTATCCCTCGCCGCCGTCGGCGATGACGTTGCCGTTGTCGTGGCGGAGCCGCCAGCGCCACTCGTCCGCGCTGTCGGCGTACAGCTCGAACGTCGCCTTGCTCGCGGCCGCCTCGTCGTCGACCGTCCCGTCCGCCTCGGGCCACTCCATCTCGATCTCGAAGTGGACCGTCCCGTCCTGGCGTTCGAGCTCTATCTCGACGTCCTGCTCGGCGGCGGGGTCGACGGTCACCGTTCCGCCGTCGTCGACCGGGACCGGCTCCCCTCGGCCGAGCGCCCGGGCAATCCGTCGGAAGTAGGTGGCGAGCGCCTGTCGGCTCCGCGACTGTCGTGACTCGTGGATGGTCTCCTCTGGCATGCACGTGTCACGTCACGGCCGTCACACAAAGTCCTATGCCCGTCAGGCCGCCACACAAAATCCGATGCCCGTCGGGGCCGCCACAACCGTCCGCCGCCCCTCAGGTCCCACAACCGTCCGCTGGTCTCGCCGACCACGGCGCGGCGGTCGGGTTGCCGGAACCGGACGCTCAGTCTCGCTCTGCGAGGATCGTCTCGCCCGCGCGGACCGCGTCGCCCTCGGCGACGAGCAGGTCGTCTCGATCCACGTCCGGCGGCAACACCACGTCGGCGCGGGAGCCGAAGGAGACGTGTCCCACGCGCTCGCCCCGGTCGACCGCGTCGCCCGGCTCGACCGCGGGGTGGATCCGCCGGGCGAACCAGCCGGCGATCACCAGCAGCTCGTACTCCCCGAAGTCGATCGCGACCTGCTCGTTGCGGTCGGACTCCTTGTCGAACGCCGGGCGGTTCGCGCCGGGGCGGTGTCTGACCTCGCGGACCGTCCCGGGCAGCGGCGCGCGGTTCACGTGGACGTCGGTGACGTTCATGAACACGCCCACCCGCAGGCGAGTCCCCTCCTCGCGGACGACGCTCACGGTGCCGTCGGCGGGCGCGACGGCGATTCCCTCGGCGTCCGGCGGCGCGCGGTCGGGGTCGCGGTGGAACCAGACCACGCCCAGCGCGACCGCGAGCAGTCCGCCCCCGACGGGCGGGACGAACGGGAGGAGGGCGGCGCCGACGAGCGCCGGGACGCGCGCCAGCCGCCACGCCGCCTCGACCACCGGAAACGGGAGCAACCGGGCCAGCAGCGGGTCGTCGACCATCGTCAGGCCTCCGCGGGCTCCCGGAACGCGGGACGCAGTTCGGTCCGGCCGGCCGCCCACGCCGCGAGCAGGTGCGTGAGGTGGAGTCGGTCGTCGAGGCCGGCGGCCAGGTCGCGGTCGGCCTCGCCGGCGAGCACGTGGAGCCGCGCGAGGTCCTCGCCGTCGTACTCGGAGCCGGCGCGGGCGACGCGCAGGATCGCGGCGAGCAGTTCGCCGCCGTCGTACCCGCCCTCGTCGAGCAGGTCGTCGAGCGCGGAGCGGGCGCCGTCGAGGTCGCCCGCCCGCGCGTCGGCGAGCGCCTCGCGGATCGCGTCGTCGTCGCCCACCTCGCCCAGCGTCTCGTAGGCGGTCGTCATGGTGATCTCGTCGCCCTCGACCGCGGCCGCCTGCGCCGAGAGGATCGCCTCGCGGAGGTCGCCGCCGGCCGCGCTGGCGACGAACTCCAGCCCGTCGGCGTCGTACGCGACGCCCTCGCGCTCGCAGATCGTCTCCAGGACGTCGATGGTCTCGTCGGTCGTCGGCGCGCGGACCCGGACCGGGAAACACCGCGACCGGATCGGCGCGATCAGCTTCGAGGGCTGGCGCGTGGCGATCACGAACTGCGTCGTCCGGTGGTGTTTCTCCATCACGCGCCGGAGCGCCTGCTGGAAGTCCTCGCGGATCGACTCGGCGTTGTCGAGCAGGACCGTCTTGTACGCGCCCGACATCGGCGCGTACGACGCCGACTCCTTGAGCACGCGGTTTATCATGTCGCGTTTCGCCATTCCGCTGCGCCCGGCGAGGAACCCCTCGAACCGGGGGTCCGTCCGGATCTCCTTTTTCGTCCGACCGAAGAAGTCGGCGACGTTGATCTCGATCAGGTCCGTGTCGGGGTTCGCGTGGGCTTCGCGCGCCAGCGCCCGCGCCGCCGCCGTCTTCCCGACGCCCGGCGGCCCCTGCACCACGAGGTTCATCGGCTCGTCGACCGCGCGCGCCAGCCGCTCGCG
>NZ_WPCE01000260.1 GCF_009742825.1 Halorubrum sp. CBA1125 | reverse complement strand
GCCCTTTGATCCACCCGCACCGCACAGCCCGCCTCACGCTCCCCAGCCTCGCGGGTTCGCGCTCTTCGAGCAGCTCACCGCGTCCCTCGCGCTCCGCCTCGCGCCCTGCCGGGCGCTCCCGGGAGCGCGCCACCGCATGAATCATGAATCGGTCACTCCTTGGACTCTACAAAGCGTTCGCGGCTGACTGTCTGTACCGGCAAAGACTGAAGGCCACTGCAATGGTATTCTACACTATGTCGAAGCAGATGAACACCGTCGTCTCAGGTGACGAGTCGGATATTCACGACGAGCCCCACATTCGGGACCGGCGAATCACCGTGAGCCACATCCACGCGCTGGTCGAAGAGCGGGACCTCAACGCGCAGACGGTAGCAGACCGCTTTGACCTCACTGCTTCGGAAGTTTACCACGCACTGGCGTACTATCACGACCACCCCGAAGAGATGCGGGCGGTCGAAGAACGCCGTCGAGAGCTTCACGAAACTGCAAAAGAAGATCCCAGAATTATCACCGGCCCCGAGGATCTGCCGGAATCGTAGGGGTGCAGGTGTCGTTTCTTCTTGACGAGAACATCGCGGCTCCGCTGGCTGACAAACTCGACAAAGCAGGCCACGACGTAGAGCGTGTCGTCGACGTGAGCGAATTGGGGGAAGGCATCGACGACACCACGATTCGCCTGTACGCCGTCCAAGAGGACCGTCTCATTGTCACCAGCGACGACGACTTTGTCCAGATGCCGGCAGACTCACACAGTGGGGTATTCTATGTCCCTGACCAGTCGCTCCCCTCGCACGAACTCTACCATCTCATCCAGCGAGTTATCGAAGCGTTTCCCAACCGAGAGGCGATGGATACAGTGACGTACATTACTACCGACTGGCTGTGAATCACGAGTAACGCGAGTGAGAGATGAGTCATCAATATTGAGCATCCGCGAGCGAAGTCGTTCGAAAGGCGCTCTGCGCCTTTCGTGATGTCGTCAGAATCCTTCGGATCCTGACTGCCAACCGGAACGCTCCGCGTTCCGGTGATGACGAAACGGCGGCACCGTTTCGAACCACGAGCGGTTCACCGGCGGCGAGGCGAACGCCGAGCCGGCGGCTTTTTCCCCTCCAGGTTTTCGAGGAGCGGTTCCCGAAGCGAACGAAGTGAGCGCAGGGAACCCGACGAGAAAAAGGTGGGAGCGAAAGGGTGGTTAGGCGTCCTTGGCGCCTTCCACCGTCTCGCGGACGGCGTCGACGCCCTCGTCGTGGAGCAGGTCGCCGACGACGACCACGTCGCTGTGGGCGGCCATCTCGTTGGCGGACTCGTAGTCGTGAATCCCGCCGCCGTAAAACAGGGTAGCGTCGTCGAGCGCGTCGTGGGCGGCCGCGACCTTCTCCGTGTCGCCGAACGTCCCGGAGTACTCGACGTAGACGATCTCCTGGCCGAACATCCGCTCTGCGACCTTCGCGTAGGCGGCGACGTCGTCGGCCGCGAGGTCGCAGTTCGCGTCGGTCAACTCGGCGACGGAGGCGTCGGGGTTCAACACGATGTACGCCTCCGTGTGCGTGCGGTCCCAGTCGAGGTCGTCGATCCGGACCCACTCCTTGTGCGCGCCGGTGATCCAGAACTGGCCGCCGGCGTTGAACACCGTCGGGATCAGGTACCCCTCGAGCGCGGGGGAATCGATCACGACGCCCGGGTTCGACGGCTCCTGGTACAGCGGCACGTCGTACTCGGCGGCGGCGTCGACGACCCGGGTCATCTTCTCCGCGGTGACGTCGAGGGTTCCGCCGATCTCGATCGCGTCGGTGCCCGTCCGACAGACGTCCTCGAAAGTCTCGCCGTCCCGCAGTTCCTTGTCGGGATCGACCTTCAGCACGTGGTCCCAGTCGTCCCACGGATTGCTCATCGGCAACGACTCCTCCGGGCGGGACCAAAAAGGTGCGGAACCTGCCTCGCCGGCGACAGCGGCCGACCCGGAGAAGGGTCGCCGACGCCGCCCCAATGCCGTCCGACAGCGAAACGGCACGCCGCTGCGGCCGGTCACAGCAGGTCGTCGAGGTCCTCGTTCAGGAAGGCGTCCGCGGGGTCGGGCGTCTCCGCTGGCGCGTCTCTGACCGCCTGGCGCGCCCGTTCGAGGAACGCCTCGACCCGCTGTGAGCGCTCGACGCCGGCGAGGAGCACGAGCGCCGCGATCCGCTCGGAGTCGAGCGGGAAGTCCCCGCCGCGCACCTGCATCGAGCCGGTCTCCTCCTGGAGCCACTTGCGCGCCTTCTCCGCGCCCTTCCGAGAGATCCGGTCCGGGTCGCCGGCGATGGCGACGAGCGCGGCGTCGGCGTCGGTCGCGTTCGGGAGCGACAGCCCGGTCATCACCGCGCTCCGTACCACGCTCGTGACCGTCGTGACGTTCTCCTCGGCGTCCTCGGCCGCGGGCGCGGACGCGAAGCCGACCGCCGCGATCCCGCCGGTCCGCAGCGTGTTGATCACCTCGCTGGTGTCGACGACCGACTCGGCGACGCCCTCGACGGCCTCGCCGGCCGCCAACAGGAGCCCGACCCGCTTCGCCATCGCGGCGTTGATCTGCGCGTAGCCGCCTTGGACCGACTCGTCCGCGGACCGCCACGCGTCGTTGTCGAGCAGGATCGCCGCGTCCGCTTCACGGACGAGCGTCTTCAGCGATCGGCCGGCGTTCACCTGCTGCATCGCTCCCTCGTCGCGGCCCGGGAGAATTCCGAGCGCGTAGACGGGCACGTCGTACACCCGCTGTAGCTCCCGGACGAGGACCGGCGCACCGCCCGATCCCGTCCCGCCGCCGAGTCCCGCGACGACGAACAGCGCCTCCGCGTCCGCGGTCACCTTCGGCGCGAGCGCGTCCAGCACCTCGACGGCGTCTTCGTCCATCACGTCGGCGCCGAGCTCGTTGTCGCCGCCGACGCCGTGGCCGCTCACCCGCGACTGCCGACGAGACCGTGTCGAGCGGAAGGGGATCGAGGTCGGCCGCGGCGGTGTTCACCGCGAGCGCGTCGAGCACCGCGCCGTAGCCGGCGTCGGCGTCGAACTCGGCGAGCGCGGTCACGAGCTTCCCACCAGCCTGTCCGACACCGAGGAGGACCGCCTTCATGGGTGGGGGTACTTGTTGTGGAGACAATACGTTTTCCCCCGATCCGTTGAGGGTGTCAGACGACAGTTCTCATACCCGTTCTTCGATACATCGATTCGCTCAGTACAGGTGAGAGAACG
>NZ_WPCE01000324.1 GCF_009742825.1 Halorubrum sp. CBA1125 | reverse complement strand
ACGCCCGGTCGCCCGCGCGGTCCGGGTCGCTCATGGCGACACCTCCGCCGTCTCGGCGGCCCGTCCGGACTCGCCGTCGACCCCCTCGACGACATCGCAGAAGGCGGCGCGCAGGTCCGAACGGTCGGTGCGGTCGCCGGCGTCGATCGCGGCGACGACCTCGCTCACGGGGCCCGACGCGCGGACCTCGCCCTCGTGGAGGATCGCCACGCGGTCACAGAGCCGCTCGACCTCCGCGAGCGCGTGCGAGCAGAACACGACGGTAGCGTCCGTCTCGTCGTTGATCCGCTCGATTATCCGGTGGAACTCGTCGACGCCCCGGGGGTCGAGCCCGGCCGTCGGCTCGTCGAGGATCAGCACGGCCGGCTCCGCGAGCAGGACGCTCGCGAGCCCGAGCCGGCGCTGCATCCCGTTTGAGTAGCCTCCGACCGCGCGGTCCGCGGCCGCCGGCTCCAGTCCGACGCGGTCGATCGCCCGCGCGATCCGCCCGTCGTCGGGCAGCCCGCGGACGGTCGCGTGGAACGACAACACCTCTCGGCCGGTGAGCGAGGTCGGGAACCCCACGTGCTCGGGGAGGTAGCCGACGCGCTCGCGGATCCGGCGGCTCGCCGCGGTCACGTCCGTCCCGCCGACGGCGATCGTGCCCGCGTCGGGGCGGTCGTGGCCGACGAGCAGCCGGAACAGCGTCGACTTGCCCGCGCCGTTCGTCCCGAGCACGCCGAAGGTGGACCCGCTCGGGATCGAAAGCGAGAGCCCGTCGAGTGCTGTCACGTCGCCGTACGCCTTGTGAACGTCTGTGGCTCGAACCTTCATGACTCCGTGTCCTCCGTCTCGATCAGCCCCGCGTAGCGTCGCCAGTCGTGCGGCGGTTCCACGAGCGGCCGGCGGTCGACGACGCCGGGCGCCTCAACGACCGGGAACGAACTCTCCGCGAGCCGGACCGCCTCGAACGCGGGGCTGTTGGCGAAGGCGGCCGCCTGCGGGTGCTCGGCGACGAGGTGCTCCACCAGCCCGGCCGGCCGGTGGCGGATCTCGCTCACCCCGTCACCGGTTCGGTCGACGACGCGCGCGCCGGACCAGTAGTTGCCCCGCTCGGTGCCGTTCCACTCGGCCAGCGAGTTGCGCGGAGTCACGACCGGCTTCCCGTTCCCCACGAAGCTGTTGCCGACGACGACCTGCCCCGAACTGCCCGCCGAGCTGTGGATCCCGACCTCGTTGCCGAGCACGAGGTTGTCCGCGAGTCGGTTGTCCTGCGCGTTGTACACGTACAGTCCGTTCGCGTTGTCGACGAGGACGTTGCCGGTTATCTCGGAGTCCTCGATGTCCTTCGCCATGATCCCGTGCCCGCTGGTGTCGTCGTTGCGGACGGCGGTGTTGTTCGCCACCGTCAGCCCCTCGCTCACCATGAGCGCGTAGCCGACGCCGTTGTCGGCGGCGACGTTGTCCACGAGGCGGTTGTCATCCGAGTACATGTAGTGGACGCCGTACCGCGTGTGGCGGATCGTGTTGTTCTCGGCGAGGACCTCGGTCGCCCACGAGAAGTAGATCCCGTCGCGGGCGTGGGTGATCTCGCTGTCGCGGACGACGGTCCCTTCCGTCTCGTAGAGGTGGATCCCGTTGCCGCGGTCGGTGACCGGGTAGACGTCCGCCCGGCCGTCGATCCGGACGTTCTCGATCAGCGCGTCGTCGGCGCCGTTCACCCAGATCCCGTACGCCGTGTCCGTGATCCGGACGGTCTCGACGGTGGCGTTCTCGCCGGCGACGAAGACGCCCGCGTCCTCGTCGTTCACCGCGGAACCGGACCCGCGGATCCACAGCCCGGAGACGGTGACGTCCTCGCCCGCGATCGTGAGCACGCGACCCTCTCCGCCGCCGTCGAGCACGGCGCCGTCA
>NZ_WPCE01000212.1 GCF_009742825.1 Halorubrum sp. CBA1125 | reverse complement strand
GTCGAGTTCCTCCTCGTTCTCCTCTAAGAGCGTCTCGGCGCGCTGGATCGTCGTCTCGGCCTCGTTGCGCGCCTCGATGCGCTCGCGGCGGGCCTCGTCCTCCTCGGCGTGCTTTTCGGCCTCCTCCTGCATCTCTTCGATCTCCTCGTCGGAGAGGCCGACGCCGCCTTCGATGGTGATCGACTCGGCGTTGCCGGAGCCCTGGTCTTCGGCCTCCACGTTGACGATCCCGTTCTCGTCGATGTTGAACGAGACCTCGATCTGGGGCGTGCCGGCGGGCGCCGGCGGGATCCCCGTCAGCTGGAACGCGCCGAGCAGTTCGTTCTCCTCGGCGATCTCGCGTTCGCCCTGGAAGACGCGGACGTTGACGGAGGTCTGGTTGTCGGCCGCCGTGGTGAACACCTTCGACTCCTCGGTGGGGATCGTGGTGTTCTTCTCGATCAGCCGCTCGAACAGGCCGCCCTTCACCTCGATGCCGAGCGAGAGCGGCGTGACGTCCAGCAGGACGATGTCGTCGACGTCGCCGGAGAGCACGCCGCCCTGGACGGCCGCGCCGAGCGCGACCGCCTCGTCGGGGTTGACGTTCTTCTTCGGCTCCTGCCCGACGAGCTCTTCGACCTGCTCTTGGACCTGCGGCATCCGGGTGGAACCGCCGACGAGGATCACCTCGTCGATGTCGGACTTCTCGTACCCGGCGTCTTCGAGCGCCTGCTCGGTCGGCTCGACGGTGCGCTCTAAGAGGTCGGAGGTGAGGCTCTCGAAGGTCGCGCGGGTGATCGACTGCTCGAGGTGGACCGGCCCGCTGTCGGTCGCGGTGATGAAGGGGAGGTTGACCGTCGTCTCCTTCTTGTTGGACAGCTCGATCTTCGCCTCCTCCGCGGCGTCTTTCAGCCGCTGGAGCGCCTGCCGGTCCTCGCGGAGGTCGATCCCGTGGTCGTTCTCGAACTCCTCGGCGATGTGGTCGATGAGCGCCTCGTCCCAGTCGTCGCCGCCGAGGTCGTTGTCCCCGTTGGTGGCGACGACCTCGTAGACGCCGCCGCCGAGGTCGAGGACGCTCACGTCGAACGTGCCGCCGCCGAGGTCGAACACGAGGACGGTCTGGTCGGACTCGTCGTCGAGCCCGTAGGCCATCGAGGCCGCGGTCGGCTCGTTGACGATACGCTCGACGTCGAAGCCGGCGATCTCGCCGGCGTCTTTGGTCGCCTGCCGCTGCTTGTCGTTGAAGTACGCGGGGACGGTGATGACGGCCTTCTCGACGTCGTCGCCGAGGTACTCCTCGGCGTCGCGTTTGATCTTCTGGAGGATCATCGCCGAGACCTGCTCGGGGGTGTACTCGTCGTCGCCGATCTCGACGGTGTAGTCCTCCTCGCCCATGTGCCGCTTGATCGACTGGATCGTGCGGTCGGGGTTCTGGACGGCCTGGTTCTTCGCCGGTTTACCGACGAGCCGCTCGCCGTCGTCGGCGAAGGCGACGACCGAGGGCGTGGTTCGGTCGCCCTCGGCGTTGGCGATGATCTCGGGCTCGTCGCCCTCCATCACCGCGAACGCGGAGTTGGTGGTACCGAGGTCGATACCGAGGATCTTGTTGCTCGCCATCTTGCCCAAAGTTACCGGCTTGTAGCGGTTAAACGTTACTAGACGGGGCGACATAGCGCCCGAACCGATCCCGCCCGAGTCATGCGGTTTCGCTATCGTGTGAACGGCTCACATCGGTGTTTTTATGCAGATCCGCAAACGCAGCGTCTCGGGTCCGACGGGTCGGCGAGCCACCGACGAGCGTGCGACCCGGCCGGGACCAGACGGGTCGACAGCCGGCCGCCGGATCAGATCCCCGTGACGAGATCTTCGAGCGCCGTCTCCGGATCGTCGGCCTTGGCGACGCCGGAGGCGAGCAGGACCCCGGACGCGCCGAGGTCGCCGGCGGCCGCCACGTCGTCGCCGGTAGAGACGCCGGCGCCGCAGAACACGTCGACGTCGGGATCGACCGCGTCGGCGGCCGCGACGGCCCCCTCGACGATCCCCGGATCGGCCGTCGAGACGGAGACGTCGCCGCCGATCAGCTCGGGCGGTTCCACCGCGACGGCGTCCGGCCCGAGCGCAGCGGCCGCGCCGACCTGCGCGGGGTTGTTCGCGCAGACGACCGTCTCGAGGTCCGCACGCTCGGCCGCGCGGACCGACCCGTCCACGTCGGCGAGGGTCAGCCGCCGCTCGGAGTGGTTGATCAGCGTTCCCTCGGCGCCGTTGTCGGCGACGGCCTCCGCGAGCGTCGAGCCGGTGTGCGAGCCGTGCGCGTTCGGCGAGACGTGCTGCGCCCACGTCTCGACGCCGGTGTCGGCGACGCGCGCGACGTCGGCCGCCTGCGGAGAGACCGCGATCCGCGCGCCGGAGGCCTCGGCCACGTCGCGGGCGGCGGTCGCGACGTCGATCGGATCGCACGGGTACGCCTTGAGATTCACCAGAACGAACATACCCGTCCTCCGGGACGCGGGCGCAAATACCTTCACTCTCGGGACGGCCCTTCACACGTCGGTCGACCATTCACGCGTCGGTCGACCATTCACGCGCCGGCCGACCCTTCACGCGCCGGCCGACCCGTCGGGATCCGTGGACCCCATCGGGATCTGTACCCCAGCCGCCGTCCTCGACACGGAACGACGGTCCGGAGAGCATAAACGACCTTATACTGCGGTACTGTGAGTCCGGACGAGACCATGTCCCTCATCGAGCTCATCGCCGGCGTCGAAGCTCGCGAGGCCACGTTGACCGTGTTTAACGCCGACCCCGACGTCCCCGAGGAACTCCGCGAGCACTTCGCCGACCGCAACGTCCGGATCGTCGCCGAGCAGACCGAGCACGGCCCGGACGGGTTCGCCGTGCTGTCGCGAGAGGACGCGTTCGTGACAGCCGCCACCGTCGCGGAGCTGCTTCCCGGCCGCGACGGCGGAAGCGGCGACAGCGCGGTGGCCGATGTCGACGGACACGATCCGCCCGACGGCGGTGGTGACACCGACGGGGACGGCGATAGCGACGACAGCGACGGCGGTGGTGGCAGCGACGGCGACAACGGAACCGACCGTCTCGTGGGCGAGGCCGTCCTCGACCACCTCGACGAGACGATGTTCACCTCGTACTCGCGCGAGGAGATGATCGCCGCCTCCCGCGAGATCGAAGACCGCGCGTGGCGCATCGGAGACGGCGAGCTGCACGCCGGGTTCCAGACGCTCGACGTGCTCGCCGGCGAGACGGAGACCTACGACCGGCTCGGCGGGCTCGACGGCCTCGACGTCCACGCGTACGCGGCCGCCGACGGCGACCCCCCGGACGTCGATTCGTACGCGATCCACACGGGGCGGACCTCGGAGATCAGGGAGACGTGGTTCGTCGCGTACGACGGCGGCGGCTACGACGAGGCGAAGTGCGCGCTGCTCGCGGAGGAGCGCGCGTCCGGGGAGTTCTACGGGTTCTGGAGCTACGATCCCGACACCGTCGACTACATCATCGCGTACCTCACCGACCGATACTGGTCCGCCGAGCGCGACGAGGACGGCGCCGAGAACTAGTCCTTCCGCTTGACGACGTCGCCGAGCGTCATCGTTCCGGGGTCGTCAGACTCCCAGTCGGCGTCCTCGACGGACTCGCCCTCGACGAGCGAGATGTCGAGCGCGCGCTCCAGCTTCCGCTGGATCTCGTCGGTGGGGAGAGTGTCGCCGCGCTCGAGCTTGCGGATGAGGCTCGCCTTCTCGTTGAGCTGGTCGGCCAGGTCCTCCTGGCTCAGCCCGCGCGACTCGCGGGCGTCGCGGATCCGATCGTCGTAGTCGGTGGCGATCTCCTCCATGTCGTCGAACATGTCGCGCGGGCGCCGGGAGGACCCCGACGACCCGGACCCCGACCCGGAAGAGCCGGACGACGACGAGGATGACTTCCCGGTGCTCGAGCTCGTGGAGTACTTGCCGCCGCCGGAGCCGCTCGACTCGTCGCGGACCTCGGTGCCGAAGTCCGTACAGGAGCTGCAAAGCTCCAGCTCGGCGCCTTCGACCTTCGTCGTCGTCAGCGAGGCCTGCTCGGCGCCGCACATCTCACACTGGGGCATACGTGGCGGTAACGCTCCCGGTGGTATAAACTGTGCGCCGGGCCCGGGCGTCCGCCCGCCCTTCGTGCCGGGGACGAGTGGTGCCGCGTCCGGTACCGACTTGTCGACGGGGACGGCAGGGGACGTATGGACGTCCACGTCACGCAGTCGGTCGTGCGGGGAACGGCCCGCGCACCCCCCTCGAAGAGCTACACGCACCGCGCGCTGCTGGCCGCGGGATACAGCGACGGCGCGACCGTGCGGTCGCCGCTGATCTCGGCGGACACGAAGGCGACCGCCCGGGCGGTGACCGCCTTCGGCGGATCGGTCGCCCCGGCGAGCGCAGCCGAGAGCGAGGACGCGACCGCCTTCGACGACGCCGACGCCCTCGCAGTCGACGGGTTCGGCGGACGCCCGGCGGTCCCGGACGACGTGATCGACTGCGCGAACTCGGGGACGACGATGCGGCTCGTCACCGCCGCGGCCGCGCTCGCCGACGG
>NZ_WPCE01000218.1 GCF_009742825.1 Halorubrum sp. CBA1125 | reverse complement strand
CGGCGAGCTGCTCGCGGCCGGAGACGGAGTCGGCGTAGTCGCGGAGCCGACGGGCCAGTTCGACCTCGATGGCGCCGCCGCCGGGGAGGGTGCGTCCGTCAGAGACGGTCGTCGCGACGACGTCGATGGCGTCCTCGATGCCGCGTTCGAGCTCGTCGACGACGTGCTCGGTCGTGCCGTACAGCAGGAGGGTGACGCCGTGGGAGTCTTCGCCCTCGACGTAGAACAGCCCCTCGTCGGCGTCGCGCTCGACGGAGCCGACCGCGAGGTCGTCGGCGGACAGCGAGTCGAGGTCGGTGACTATCGGCGCGCCGAGGACGTTCTTGAGGAACGCCAGGTCGGACTTCTTCGTCCGACGGATCGCTAAGATCCCCTCCTTCGCGAGGTAGTGCTGTGCGAGGTCGTCGATGCCCTTCTGACAGAAGACCACGTCGGCGCCGGACTCGACGATCGTATCGACCTTCTCGCGCAGCTGCGCTTCCTCCTGGTCGAGGAACTTCTGGAGCTGGTCGGGGGAGTCGACGTTGACGGAGGTGTCGACGTCGGCCTCCTCGACCTCGATCGGGTCGTTGAGCAGGAGGATGTTGGCGTCCTCGAAGTCGGTGGGCATGTCGTCGTGGACCGGGTCCTTGTCGACGACCGCTCCCGAGAGGAGATCGGACTCGCCGGCCGATCGACCCGTACGCGTCTCGATGTTGAGGTTCTGCAGGTCGACGACGTGCGAGCCGTCGTCGGCCTCGACGGTGATGCCCTGGACCGCGCGGACGACGAGGTCCGCGAGGACCTCTTTCTCCAGCTCAGCGCCCTTCCCGGTCATCGACGTCTCGGCGACGTTTTTCAGGGTCTCCGTGTCGTCGGGGTCGACCGCGGTGGCGACCTCGTCGACCTGCTCGCGGGCGTACTCGCTCGCGAGGTTGAATCCCTTGATGACCGCCGTCGGGTGGATGTCCTGTTCGAGGAGGTCCTCGGCGTTCTTCAAGAGCTCACCCGCGACCGCGACCGCGGTCGTGGTGCCGTCGCCGGCCTCGTCCTCCTGCGTCTCGGCGACTTCCACGATCATCTCGGCGGTCGGGTTGTCGATGTCCATCTCCTGGAGGATGGTTACCCCGTCGTTCGTGATGGTGACGTCACCCATCGAGTCGACGAGCATCTTGTCCATCCCTTTCGGCCCGAGCGTCGATCGAACGGCCTCGGCGACGCCGCGCGCCGCGGAGATGTTGTACTCCTGTGCGTCACGGTCCTTGACGCGCTGGGCGTCCTCGCCCATGATGATCATCGGCTGGCCCTGCTGCATTCGCTGGCTCATACAGCGTCTGATTGATTGTGATTCTATATAAAGGCATCGTTGAGCGTCGAGCGACCGGCGACGGGACCGGGTCACCGAGCGGGGCCGAAATCACCGTACACCGAGACGTTTCGTCGACACTTGTGCGGATAGTTAGCATGCGACTTCATCGGTACCGACACCGCGTCTCGTCGAGGTTTATATATCACCCGTACTGGCACCGCGTCTCGTCGAGCGGTCGCTCGCCCGATCGGTCTCACCCGGCGTCGGATGAGACCCGTAGCTACCGCTGGCGAATCGCTGACGGAACACCGAACACGGACGCAACGCCGGCTCTCAGCGAGCAAAAACCGAAACGGGAGATCGGCCGCGGGCGGTCACCGATCGAGTTCGTCGGCCTCGGAGAGATACTCCGAGTCGACGGTCTCGCGTGCCGGCTCCGGCGGTTCCTCGTCGGCGTCGAGTTCGCGTCGAGCGAGGTGGTCTTCGAGCTGCCGACGCTTGTTCTGCCCCTTCCGCTCGCGACCCGATTTCGTGTCTGGCATCGTCACCCATGAGAACACCTCCCACACACATGAATCTTGTGACGGCGGACAGAAACGTCGATGTCGACGGAGGGCGGCGTCAGCGAGCGCCGGAACGGAGCGACCCCACACGGAAGCCGGCCGATCGGACCCGCGGCTACGCGACGTATGACCGCGAAAAACGCCAGGAGAGGGATTTGAACCCCCGATCCCGGATGGGAACACGCTTTCCAGGCGTGCGCCTTACCACTCGGCCATCCTGGCTCTGATAAATCTACTCCCGTGAGACTGTTAAGTCCTTCTTTTCGCCCGCAGGCGATGCTCGGTGGCGTACGCGATCCCGCCCGACGCGACGGTGATCGCGACCGCGAAGACGGCGAGGCCGCCGTACCCGACCGGGAGATCGCCGACGGTCAACAGGAACCCCTGCGCGCACACGAGGAACGCGAACCCGCCGACGAATCCCCACAGCGCCGCCGACCGAGCGCGAGCGCGTCTCGTCGCGGGAACTCCGGGCGGCGAGTCACCGGTCTTCGAGCCGCGCTGGCCGCCCGCCTCCGACGCTCCCTCCTCGCCAGTCGCCGGATCGTCTCCCACGGCGACCACCTACTCGGTGACGGCGATCGCCTCGATCTCGACGCCGACGCCCTTCGGAAGCGCCCCGGCCTGCACCGCCGACCGCGCCGGCGGCGCCTCGTCGAAGTAGTCCGCGTACGTCTCGTTCATCGCCTCGAAGTCGTCGATGTCGGCGAGGAAGACGGTCGTCTTCAGTACGTCTTCCGGCGCCGCGCCCGCCTCCGCCAGCACGGCGAGGAGGTTGTCGAGTGCCTGCTCGGTCTGCTCGGCGATCGGCGCGTCGTCGAGTAGCTCGCCCTCGGGCGTGAGCGGGATCTGCCCGGCCGTGAACGCGAGTTCGCCGGTCGTCGTCGCCTGGCTGTACGCACCGACCGCCTCGGGAGCGGCGTTGGTGTGGACGATATCTTTCATGCGCGTTCCCCTTCGCGGGCGTCCCCAAAGAGCCTCCGGGACCGCGGCGATCCCACCGTCGCACCTATACGTCTCGCGTGCTAACAGATAACACATGACGGGAGAACAACTCGTCACGCTCGCCGCGATCCTCGGCGCGGTGACCGTGATCAACCTCGCGGTGGCGTGGGCGCTCGCCCGATGGGAGCGGACCCCGACCGAGCTGTTCGGAGAACTGGCTCCCGACGACCCGAGGACCGGCGAATCCGCGACCGGCGATCCCGGCGAGCCAGACGGACCCGCAATCGAGGAAACGCCCGGAACCGACGACGGAGTGGTCGCCGGCGCGTCGTTCGGTCTGTCGGACCCGGACGCGGGGGATCCACCCCCGCTCGAGGCCGACGGCGAGACCGTCGTCTGTCGCCACTGCGGGGCCGAGAACCGAGCGGGATACCGGTACTGCCGCTGGTGCGTCCGGGACGGCCTCGTCGAGGCGGGCGCCGGCGCGGCACCGGGGACGACCGCCACCCAGCGGTCGCTGTGACGCGACCGTGAACGGGCGCCCGCGCGGAACCAGCAGCGCGTTCGGGGGTCGGCCGGGCGGTCAGTCCGCGTCGACGCGGCAGCCGCCGCCGTAATCGATCCCCGCGATCGTCTCGATGCCGTCGTCGCCACAGACGGGACAGTCCGGGTTCCGCGCGTACGAGACCGTCTCGAAGCTCACGTCCATCGCGTCGTAGAACAGCATCCGCCCGCCGAGCGGCTCGCCGGCGTCCAAGAGGAGCTTGACCGCCTCGGTCGCCTGGATACAGCCGACGGTCCCCGGCAGGACGCCGAGCACGCCGGTGGTCGCGCAGTCGGGGACCGTTCCGGGCTCGGGCGGCTCGGGGAACAGACAGCGGTAGCAGGGCCCGTCGGGGAGCAGCGTGGTCGCCTGTCCCTCGAACTTGTAGATCGCGCCGTGGGCCACGGGCACCCCTTCGAGGCGCGCGACGTCGTTGACGACGTACCGCGTGCGGAAGTTGTCGGCGCAGTCGACGACCAGGTCGTACGCGCCGATCAGCTCGTGGGCGTTGTCGGCGTCGAGCCGCGTCTCGCGGCGCTCGACGTCGATATCCGGGTTGAGTCGCTCGACGTATCGCGCCGCCGACGCGACCTTGGGTTCCCCGATGTCGCTATCCCCGTGGATCACCTGTCGCTGGAGGTTCGAACGCTCGACGACGTCGTCGTCGACGATCCCGAGCGTGCCGACTCCCGCGGCCGCGAGTACTGGATGGCCGGCGCGCCGAGCCGCCCGCGCCGAGGACGAGCGCGCTGCCGTCGAGGAGCCGCCTCTGTCCCTCGGGGCCGACCTCGTCCATGATGATGTGTCTGGAGTAGCGGTCGAGCTGCGTGGCGTCGAGGGAGAGGCTCATACCGGGAGTGGGCGCGCGGCGGGTATAACCGCTTTCCCGACGGACGGACGCGACGAGTGGGGAGGAAAAGAGGCCGACACCCGACGGCGAGCCGAGCGCTCGCTGCTGCTCGGGTGTCAGCGCGGAGCCCACCGCCAACGCCCCGGCCGAGAGGTGCTCACAGGACCGCAGCCTCACGCCTCCCCAGCCTCGGCCTCGGCGATCCGCCGGA
>NZ_WPCE01000175.1 GCF_009742825.1 Halorubrum sp. CBA1125 | reverse complement strand
GTCGGCCGTCCATCCTGACATACCCGTTCCGAGGGGCGTAACGGCAAGAAACCTGTCGGCTAGCGTGTCAAGAACACCCGTCGCAGGTGTCATAGAACAGTTCTCACCCTCACGAGAAACCCCCAATCGTCGATACCGGAATATAGTTACCGGACACCGGTGACGGTGTGAGCTATTGGATGCTTATTTTTGTCTTGAGTGACACAATTTACCGATGCCCGATTATCAGGAGCTATTCGAGAAGATCCCAGATGGGATTACGCTCCACGACGCCGAGGACGGCTCGGTCCTCGACACCAACGAGCAGTTCTGCGAGATGCTCGGTTACACCCGGGGAGAACTTCTCGAACTGCAGTTCGAGGATATCATCCTTGACGAGCCACCCTATACGAGCGAGCGTGCCGAAGAGTACATCCGGAAGGCGGCCACCGACGGCCCCCAGACCTTCGAGTGGCGCGACGAAACGAAAGCCGGAGAGCCCATCCCGGTCGAAGTCCACCTCCGACAGACGTCCCTCGATGGCCACCAGCGCATTCTCGCGGTGGTTCGGGATATCACCGATCGCAAGAAACGCGAACGCGAACTCGAACGAAAGAACGAACGCCTCGAAGAGTTCGCCAGCGTCGTCAGCCACGACCTCCGAAACCCGCTGAACGTCGCGCAGGGACGGCTCGAACTCGTCCGCGATGAGTGTGACAGCGATCACCTCACTGCCATCGCCCGGGCACACGAACGGATGGAAACGTTGATCGGGGACTTGCTGGCGCTTGCCCGCGACGGGGAGACCACGATGGAACTCGAGGACGTGGCGCTCGCGGACATCATCGCCCGCTGCTGGCAGAACGTCGAAACGGGCGATGCGACGCTCCACATCGACACCACGCACGCGATCCGGGCGGACCACGCCCGTCTCCAGCAACTACTCGAGAACCTCATCCGGAACAGCGTGGAACACGGCGGCGCAGACGTGACGGTTCGGGCCGTGATCTCGCCGACGGGTTCTTCATCGAGGACGACGGCCCGGGCATCCCCGAGGAAACACGCGATCGGGTATTCGAAGCGGGCTACACCACGGCCGGCGAGGGCACCGGCTACGGGCTCAAAATCGTCAACGAAATCGTCGTCGCCCACCGATGGGAGATCACCGTAACTGACTCCGATGAGGGGGGTGCACGCTTCGAGATCACCGGCGTCGCCCTGAGTGCTTCGGAATCGCAGTGAACGCAAACCACGTGTTGAACGCAAACCACGTGTCTGTGACCCGTTCCGGCGGCGGCACACCCCGGAACCGTGGACGGCGCCGATGCCGAACACCGGGTGAGACGCAGTCTCTGGGTGAGATACACTTTCGCCGCGCTGCCGGTGTGTTTTTACGCCCCTCGCGGGAAGGGACACGCACCGAATGACGTCCTTCCAGTCGACGATCGGCGACGAGGAGGGGATCGCGGAGGAGCTGGCGGAGGGCCAGCGCGAGATCTCCATCGCCGAGTTCTTCGAGAAGAACAAACACATGCTCGGGTTCGACTCGGGCGCCCGCGGGCTCGTCACCGCCGTCAAGGAGGCGGTCGACAACGCCCTCGACGCGACCGAGGAGGCCGGGATCCTCCCCGACGTCTACGTCGAGATCGAGGAGGTGGGCGACTACTACCGGGTCGTGATCGAGGACAACGGGCCGGGCATCACGAAAGAACAGCTCCCGAAGGTGTTTGGGAAGCTCTTGTATGGTAGCCGGTTTCACACCCGTGAGCAGAATCGCGGTCAACAGGGAATCGGCATCTCAGCGGCGGTGCTGTACTCGCAGCTCACGTCCGGACAGCCCGCGAAGATCACGTCCCGTCCGAAGGGGCAGTCCCGAGCGCAGTACTTCGAGCTGATCATCGACACCGACACGAACGAGCCGGAGATCAAAGCGGACGAGGAGACGACGTGGGACCGCCCCCACGGCACCCGGATCGAACTGGAGATGGAGGCGAACATGCGCGCCCGCCAGCAGCTCCACGACTACGTGAAACACACCGCCGTCGTCAACCCGCACGCCCGGATCGAGCTGCGCGAGCCCGGGCTCGACGAGCCGCTGAAGTTCGAGCGCGCGACCGACGAGCTGCCAGCGGAGACCGAAGAGATCCGGCCGCACCCCCACGGCGTCGAGCTCGGCGCGCTGATCAAGATGCTGGAGGCGACGGAGTCGTACTCGGTCTCGGGGTTCCTCCAGGAGGAGTTCACCCGCGTCGGCAAGAAGACGGCGGACTCGGTCATTGACACCTTCCGCGACGTCCACTACGGGCGAGAGCTGGCGTGGGCGCCGCCGCGGACCCACGACGACCGCGACGTCGAGGCCGCGGTCGCGGACGCGGTCGCCAACAAGGGCAAAGAGGCGACGACCGCCTTCGCCGAGGGCGTGGCCGAGACGGTCGCGGACAACGACCGGCTCGCGCGCTCGGAACTCGCCGCGATCGTCGATAACGTCGCGGAGGCGGTCGCGTCCGACACCGGCCGGACCTTCGGCGCGACCGTTCGCGAGAACGCGGTCGCGGCGGCGTGGGCGGCGATCACGGGGATCGACCCGGACGCTGACGAGCCCGACGGCGAGGCGCTCGTCCCCGACGTGTACGCGCTCGTCGACGAGGCGACCTCGACCCGCAAGGACGACGCGATCGTCGAGGCGATGGCCGAGGCGCTCGCGCGGCGGTTCGAGAACCTCGACGGCGGCGCGTTCCGGGTCACCCGCGACGACCTCGAACGGCTCGTCGCCGACGCGGCGTCGTTCGTCGCGGAGCAGCACGACGCGACGTTCGGCGAGACCGCCCGCGAGAACGTGGTCGAGGCGTTCTGGTCGCGGGCGCGGACGGTGCCGGACGACCCGCCGAAGGTGTCGTCGATCGCCGGCGACCGCGACGCCGCCGCCGACCTGTTGGAGGCGATGCGGACGACCGACATCCTCGCGCCGCCGACCGACTGTCTCGCCCCGATCACGGCGGAGCTGGTCGAGGCCGGCCTCCGAAAGGAGTACGACGCCGACTTCTACGCGGCGGCGACCCGCGACGCCGAGGTCCACGGCGGCGACCCCTTCATCGTCGAGGCCGGGATCGCCTACGGCGGGGACATCCCGGCGGAGGGGGCCGTCGAGCTGCTCCGCTTCGCGAACCGGGTCCCGCTGGTCTACCAGCGCGGCGCCTGCGCGACGACCGACGTGGTCAAGTCCATCGGCTGGCGCAACTACGGGCTCGACCAGCCCGGGGGATCGGGGGTGCCGAACGGGCCGGCCGTGATAAGCATCCACGTCGCGTCCACCAACGTCCCGTTCACGAGCGAGTCGAAGGACGCGATCGCGAACGTGCCGGCCATCGAAGACGAGATCGAGCTCGCGGTCAGGGAGGCGGCCCGCGAACTGAAGTCGTACCTCAAGAAGCGGCGCTCGATGCAACAGCGCCGGGAGAAACAGGACGTGCTCGGCCGAATCCTCCCGGAGATGGCCGACAAGGTGTCGGAGGTGACGGGCCGTCCCCGTCCCGACATCGACGGCGCGCTCGCGCGGATCATGAACAACGTGAGCGTCGAGCGCGAGGTCCGCGACGGGACAGTGACGCTCGTCGTGGAGAACCACTCCGACGTCACCGAGACGCTCGAGGTCACCGACATCGTCTCGGCGGAGCCGACGGACCTCTCCGACGGGACGGTCGTCGCCATGGACGGCGAGTGGTTCGTCCAGTGGAAGCCCGAGGTACCGTCGGGCGACGAGCGGGAACTGACGTACAGCGTCGCCGACGACGCCGACTTCGAGGTCAGCGTCGGCGGCGTCGAAACGGAGAAACTCACGGTGAACGCATAAATGACGACGGATACCGACGCACGAGACGAGCTGATCGACCTCGCCGCGGACTTCTACGACCAGTTCGCGGCCGGACGGATTCCGGAACTGGAGCTGCCGACGCGGACGAAGAGCAACATCGAGTACGACCCCGAGAGCGGGGTCTGGACGTACGGCGACCGCACGTCCACGCGGAGCGCGAACTCGGTGCGCGGCGCCCGGAAGCTGCTCAAGGCGGCGTACACGATCGAGTTCCTCGCGGACCAGCTCGACGCGGACCGCTCGTCGACGCTGCGGGAGCTGTACTACCTCTCCGAGTCGTGGGACAACGACGAGGCGCAGTTCTCCTCGCAAGACGAGTCGAACGACCTCGTGGAGGACTTAGAGATCGTCACCGGGGTCACCCGCGAGGACTTCCACATGCGCCCGGAGGAGTCGGGCGCGACGCTCATGGGCCCGCTCGAACTCCGCGAGCAGACGCGACGCGGGGAGCGCGAGATCCACTGCCAGGAGGACGTCGGGGAGGGCGGCTACCAGATCCCGAACAACCCCGACATGATCGAGTTCCTCGACGACGACATCGACTTCGCGCTGGCGGTCGAGACCGGCGGGATGCGCGACCGGCTCGTCGAGAACGGGTTCGACGAGGCGTACAACTGCCTCGTGATCCACCTCAAGGGACAGCCGGCGCGGGCGACCCGCCGGATCACGAAGCGCGTCCACGACGAGCTCGACGTCCCCGTCGCCGTGTTCGCCGACGGCGACCCGTGGTCCTACCGGATCTACGGCTCCGTGGCGTACGGCTCCATCAAGTCCGCGCACCTCTCGGAGTACCTCGCGACGCCGGAGGCGCAGTTCGTCGGGATCCAGCCCGAGGACATCGTCGAGTACGACCTGCCCTCCGACCCGCTCTCCGACTCGGACGTGAACGCCCTCGAATCCGAGCTAGAGGACCCGCGGTTCCAGACCGACTACTGGGAAGAGCAGATCGAACTCCAGCTCGACATCGGCAAGAAGTCCGAACAGCAGTCGCTGGCGAGCCGCGGGCTCGACTTCGTTACCGACACCTACCTGCCGGAGCGGCTCGACGCGATGGGCGTGTTGTAGCCGCGTCGCGGCCGATCCGGCTCCGCGTCGCCGCCGATTCCGGAGCCACGTACACCACGGCTGCTCACTCGCCTTCGTACACGATCTCGGCGATCTCTCGGCGTTCCCCGTCCGGATCGTCGTCCTCGTACTTGTACACGGCGTCGTCGGCCTCGTCGGTCGTCGCGTTGTGCGATCCGTCACAGAACGGCCTCGATCCCGAGAGGCCGCACTGACAGACGTAGATCATCCCGTCGTCGCCCGTGTCGGACTCGTCGAGTCGGGCCGGTCCACGCTCCTCGTGGGTCACCTCGCGTGCCATGGTCGGCGATCGAGCGTGACCGGTATACGAGTTGCGGCGAGACGCGGAGCGGGGCGGACGGTTCGCGTCCGGGAGTCGACCGGCTAGTACCCGAGTCCCAACAGTCGGTTCACGGACAGCGCCGTCAGCCCGAGCCCCATCACGCCCGCGAGCACCCCGAACGCGACCGTCCAGCCGGCGACGTCGGAGACGGCACCGACGACGACGCTGCCTGACGCGCCGAGCACCATGTACGCGGTGCGCACGAGTCCGAAGCCGGCCCCGCGCTCCGCGTCCGACAGCAGGTCCATGAACCGGGACTGCACCGGCGCGCCCCACGACATCGCGACCCCGACGAACCCGACGCCGGCGACGGTGACGGCGAGTCCGAGGTCGAACCGCGCCGCGGCCACGAGCAGCCCGTACCCGACGACGCCGGCGCCCATCGTCATCATCGCGGTCGTGTCGCGGCCGATCCGGTCGGAGACGGACCCCGTGAGCGGCTGGGTGCCGCCGTGGACGAGGAAGTACAGCGAGAACAGGAGCGCCGACAGCGCGCCCGACCACCCGACGCCGACCTCTAGGAACGTCGGCAGGAAGGAGGCCGTCGCCTGCCAGGTGAACGCGCCCAGCATGGCCAGGCCGGTCGTGTACAGGATCGAGGGCCGCGAGAGCAGCTCGGCCAGCGGGCCGAGCGCGAACCGCTCGCGTACCGGCTGGTCCGGCCGCACCGGCTCGGTCGGCTCCACCCGCCACGCGAACAGGACGAACACCGGGACCGCGGCGGCGACG
>NZ_WPCE01000039.1 GCF_009742825.1 Halorubrum sp. CBA1125 | reverse complement strand
GAAGCCGCAGCCAGGCGCGTGACACCGCCGCGACGGGCGCAGACTAAACCCAGTCTATGGACCCCGCTCTCATCGCCCTCTTCGTCGGTGCAGCGCTCGCCAGCCTGTTCATGGCGTGGGTTATTGGCGCCGGGTCGAGCGGCGCGACGCCGTACGCCCCTGCTGTCGGCGCGAACGCCATCGGGACGATGCGGGCTGCGTTCCTCGTCGGCATGTTCGGCTTCGCCGGCGCCGTTACCCAGGGGGGAAACGTCTCGGAAGCCGTCGGGAGCGGTCTCGTCGGCGGCATCAGCCTGCCCGTCGCCGGTGTCATCCTCGTGCTCGTGTTGGGCGCGGGGCTGATGGCGGTCGGCATCACGACCGGTTATCCGATCGCGACTGCGTTCACCGTGACCGGCGCGGTCATCGGTGTCGGCCTCGCCCTCGGCGGGACGCCGGTCTGGCCGAAGTACCAGCAGATCGCCGCCGTCTGGATGTTGACGCCGTTCGTCGGCGGAGGTATCGCGTTCACGATCGCAAGTCTGCTTCCGCGTCCTGACGTCCGCGAGCGGTACAGTATTCCCGTCCTTGCCGGCCTCGTCGGGGCAGTCCTCGTGAACGTCCAGTTTAGCTTCTTGGGTGCGGGGAGCGCGGCGGGGACTGTCCGCGGGCTCGGGCAGCGACTGCTGGCAGTCGACGGGATCGCGTCCGCGGTCGGTATGACGGCCCTTGCAGCGCTGGCCATCGCTGGCGTCGTCTGGTGGGACGTCAGTCGCGACGAACACGGTGGTCTGCGTCGGGTACTACTGGCGCTCGGATCGCTCGTCGCGTTCTCCGCGGGCGGGAGTCAGGTCGGCCTCGCCGTCGGGCCGCTGCTCCCGCTGCTCGACGAGGTTGGGATGGTTTCGACGTTCGCCGTGCTCGTCGGCGGCGGCCTCGGAATGCTCGTCGGCTCGTGGACGGGTGCGCCCCGGATGATCAAGTCGCTCGCCCAGGACTACTCGTCGCTCGGGCCGCGGCGCTCGATCTCGGCGCTCGTGCCGTCGTTCCTGATTGCACAGCTGGCCGTCCTGCTTGGCGTCCCGGTCTCATTCAACGAGATCGTCGTCAGCGCCATTATCGGGAGCGGGGCCGCGGTCGGCGGTCGGGAAGCGGTGGATGCCCGGAAAATCGGTATGACCGTAGGGGCGTGGGCAGGGTCGTTCCTTCTCGCGTTCGTGCTCGCGTATGCCGCTGGCGCGTTCCTCCTAGTGTAATCCACAGATAACATATAGTGTACTCCTCCAGATAGTATTGTATGGTATTTCCACAACTATTAAGTACTGAAGTCGGCTATGCGGAATTGATCAGAATCCCATGATATTCACAATACTATCGGTGGTATCGTGAGATGTTCGGTCTCGAAACGGTGAGTGGATCAGCACAGGCCGCAGTCACGGTTGGTATCGTCTTTCTGCAAGCTATCGCGCTGTACGTGGGGTACGGAGCACTTACGAGGTTCGCCCAACCGACTGTACTCGACGCGTTGGGTCGTGAGTGACGATGGAGATACTCGGATTGAGCCTTCTGATGGTCGGCGTGTTCGTTGGATTCGGGCTGCTCATCGGGACCCTCTTCGGGTTCTTCGGCATGGGCGGGTCGTTTCTCGTGACGCCCGCGCTGCTCGTGATGGGATATCCGTCGACGGTCGCCGTCGGCAGCGGGTTGGCATTCGTCTTTGGAACGAGCGTCATCGGCGCGCTCCGCCACCGCGACCACGGGCAGGTCGACTACAAGCTCGCAGTCATCATGACCGTCGCGATGACCGTCGGTATCGAGGCCGGAAAGAGCGTCGTGTTCTTCCTCGAAGCGACTAGGATGGCCGATCTCGTCATCAATGTCGCGTACGTCGGCCTGCTCGCTACTGTCGGTCTGTTTACGCTCCGTGACTCCTGGACTGACGACAGTGACGACGGCGATGCCGATACCGATCTCGCCGATCGCGTCCAGTCGATTCACATCCCGCCGATGGTGACGTTGCGCGGCGGCGTCCGCGTTTCAGGGACGATCGTCTTCGCTGTCGGTCTCGTCATCGGGGTCCTGTCCGGGTTCCTCGGCGTCGGTGGCGGGTTCCTCCTAATGCCCGCGATGATGTACGGACTCGGCGTCCCCGCTGCGATCGCCGTCGGAACGGACATCCTTCAGATCACGATCTCGGGCGCGTTCGGGGCGTTCACCTACGCGCAATCCGGGGCCGTCGCGCTCCCAGTTGTCGCGTTCCTCCTCCTTGGGAGCGCTCTCGGTGCGCGCATCGGGGCGGGCGCGACAAATCTCGTCGACGAAGACGAGATCAAGGGATACTTTGCCGCGATGCTGCTCGCCGGGAGTCTCGCTGTCGCGTCGAACAAACTCGGGACTGTCTACGATATCGAGGTGCTCAACCTGTTGAGCACCGCGCTGATCTTCGGAGCCGCATTCCTCGTTAGTGGCGCTGTCGTGGTTGCGGCCGTCTGTCGGTTGCGCTCCGACCAGACTGGGCGCTGGTGTCGTCTTACTACATCGCAATTAGGATAGCCCCTTTCGATTGCGGCACCGATGGGACACGACGCAGGGCTTTCACTCCGGATTTCGAGCGAGTATAGCCTGTGTGGCACGTGATTGTGGAATCTATACACAAGCCTTTTATCGGCATATTCACTACCTAGTAGTGATAACAATGCCAGATTCGATGTCTGAACAGCTCCGCCGGGACATGGAGTGCGAGGGGCTGCTGGAGTGCTTCCACGGCCTCAAAGAACTCGACAAGGAGTGTTTTCAGGCGCTCGTCGAGGCCGAAGAACCGCTGACCGTCGACGAGATTGCCGAGGCTGTTGACCGGGAACGCTCTACCGCCTACCGTGCCGTACAACGGCTGCTACAGACCGGCTTCATCGAGAAAGACCAGATCAACTACGACCAGGGCGGCTACTACCACGTCTACTTGCCGACGGATCCCTCCAAGATCGCCGACGACATGCAGCGGATGCTCAACGACTGGTACGCGAAGATGGGCCAACTCATCCAGGAGTTCGAGAACAAGTACGAACAGTCCGACACCTCGGCTCCCGCTGCTGAAAGCTAACCTCCACTTCTTTCTGTCTCAGATCTCGCCTGTTTCGACGGTGAGCTGGGATCTCCTGTAGTACAGAGGTACCTGCGGAGCCGCGTGCAAATTCTATTGTATAGTACTGTACTCGTTACTCAAACTACCAATCGTCGCCGGTGTGTACGTACTCGTGATGGCAACCGATACTGCATCCGACGCTGGCCTCGCTACCACGAGTGAACCGCTCCACATCAACGGCCAGTCCCAGCTTGACGATGTCGTCGCCAAGCACGATGTCGTCCTCACGGACTTCTACGCCGACTGGTGTGGTCCCTGTCAGATGCTCGAACCCGTCGTCGAACGCTTGGCCGCGGAGACTGATGCGACCATCGCTAAGGTCGACGTCGACGCCAACCAGCAACTCGCCGGCGCATACGGCGTTCGGGGGTCCCAACCCTTACCTGTTCGCCGACGGCGAGTAGGTCGAAGAGATCGTCGGGCTGCAGGGCGAAGAGCAACTGCGCTCTTTGATCGAGAGGTACACCGAGTAACTGACTGAGGAGATACGAGAGCTCGTCATCGCCGGCTTGCGACCGTCGAGAGCTAGTCCGCAGGCTGGGACGGCGTGGCGTCGGCGAACCGCCGGAGTTCGGCCCGGATGGCGTGGTACTTCGCGGCGAGGAAGCCCGCGAGGATGAACACGAAGCCGGTCGCGGTGGTGGCGGTCACGTCCTGTCCGAGGACGAGCCAGCCCGCCAGCGCCGCGAACACGGGAATCACGTACTCGATGAAGCTTATCTCGATTGGTCCCAGTGAGTCCAGCAGGACAAAGTACAGCAGGAAGCCGCCGGCGCCGGCGACGGCGCCGAGGTACGCGATTGCGGCCAGCGCGGACGGATTCCACGTCGCGGCCGCGAACGACTGCCCGGGGAGCGCGAACACGGCGACATGGAGGACGACCGCGCCGACGACCATCATCCACGCTTGCGTCGCGAGGAACGGTAGCGACGGGTCGCGGCTGTGTGTGAGGACGGCGGCGAGTGCGAACGCGAGCGCGGACGCGAACACGAGCGCGACGCCGACGGCGCTGTCCCCGAGGTTCGACGGATTGGGGTCGGCGATGACGACGACGCCAGCGAACCCGAGCACGACGCCGAGCGCGGTCGCGGCGGTGAACTCCTCGTCAGTGGATACCAGCCGCGTGAGCGCGGGCGTCACGACCGGGATGAGCCCCAAGAGGACGGCGGCGACGCCGCCGGTGACGTACTGCTGGCCGGCGAACAGGAACGCGTGGTGGACGCCGATCATGAGTGTGCCGCCGACGAGCACGTAGGCGTAGTCGTCGCGCGTTTGCGGCCGGAATTCGGTGCCGGACGCGACGACGGCAGCGAACAACAGCACGGCGGCGACGTCGAAGCGCATGGCCGCGAACGGCACGGCCGGGAGGTCCGCGAGGCCGACGTCCGTCGCCATGAACGCCGTCCCCCAGATGGCAGCCAACAGGAGGTACTTGCCCGCAGTTCGGTAGCGACTCATTCCTGAGTAGGTCGCCGTCTGACGGGGATATGTGTGTCGAACCAGACGACCGCCAGCGCTACTCCTCGGCGAGCACGTCCTCGATTTCACGTCCACGTCGACGACAGTTCGTGAGTCCTGCTTGTCTCGAACAGATCCCCCGGTGTTGGTGACGTTGACGTGCAGTTCGGCGTTGCCGTTTTGGAACAAGGTGCTCTGTTGAATCCGCAGAAGGCGTCGGAGTGAGGGATATATTTGGCCGGACGAACAGCTGTCCCGAGTGATTTCTCGATCTGTGTTTTCGTGGGATCGTCCTGGCCAGCAGATGCTGGCGGATGAAGCTGAGTGAAACCCAGTAGATTCGGGAGTACATCCGAGGTGTGTATCGACGATCCCCGCGCAGTCATCGGATTCAACAGAGCGTTCTGAATTGGATATTCAATAATAGGTAGGTCAATGAGTCCTTGGACTCAATTCATTCATCTCCAGAAGAATCCACGAAGTCAGAAAGCGTAGTTTTGCCTGTCGACCGAATCTCCTCCAAAATGTCCCACTTGAGTTCAAGTAATTCTTCTTTCAAATCATCCGCCATATGGTGTTTTGCCATCTTCTCCTCTAGCTCCGCCTCCAGTTTTTCCCCATCAGAGGTCGCATTCGACTTAATCCGATATCCGTTTTCAAGCACGTCTCCTTGGTCGTCCTCTAACTCTACAACGTTACACGCCATACCATACTCTATGAAATTCCGATAGAGCGTCTGCTTCTCCTCTACCAGATAATTGTTGAGTTCGATATCTTGTTGGCCGAACAATTGCTCCCAATTTTTGTATGTGAACACTTCGTGCCCTCGTTGGTGATACCGCGTCACCAGCACGAACGCCATGTGTTTCAGTTTCAGGTACTTGCTTGACGAAAAGGTGAATGCCAAATAATCCTGCTTCGGAACGCGCTTCCCCAGGCCACGTTTATTTGTGTCACCACCCTTCATTTACGTGAGATCGTGACACGGCGTCCATGCCAACAGGAATCCTGTTGGGTTGAAATGACAACTGATCTATGTTTGAGCCCAAAACTGGGCGTAGAAAGCTTTTGCAGGCACAACGTAGTCACTCGTTTGTATGAGACTAAGTATGGGTTGGGGCGGATTTGAACCGCCGGCCTGCTCCGTGAAATAAAGTCTCTATCCCTATGCCGTCTGTCGGTTCATCCAAAAGGTGAAACAAGGATGACCGACGCATTTCAGCCCGAGAAGGCTGTAGAAATGTACCTATCCGACCGGGAAGCAGAGTTAGCCAAATCAAGCCTTCAGAACCACCGTTACCATCTCAAGCGGTTCTTGGAGTTCTGTGAAGCAACGGGCTTTGATGATATGACGGAGTTGGATGGGCGAACTGTCTATGAGTACAAGCAGTACAGGCGGGATGAGGGTGGTGTGAATCAAATCACCCTATCAAACCAATTGTCCACGTTCAGGGTTTTCGTCCGGTTCTGTGAGAACTTAGGAGAGGTAGAGAATGGTTTAGCCGACAAAATAGAACTCCCCGACGTTGACCCATCAGAAGCCGCAAGAGATGAAATGATTGAGCCGGAGCGAGCCTTTGCCGTACTTGAATATCTTGAGAAGTTTGAGTACGCTTCCAAGAGGCACGGACTGTTCTACCTGATGTGGCATACCGCTCTCAGGTTGGGTACGGTCTACTCCATCGATGTAGATGATTTTCATCCCAATGAAGGATATATCGAACTACACCACAGACCGGAGAGCGAAACTCCGTTGAAAAATAAGCAACACGCAGAAAGAGAGGTGAATCTGAAGGGACACGTCTGCCAAGTCCTACACGATTACATCTCTCACAATCGGGACAATGTGACGGATGACTACGGACGGAAGCCTCTCTTTACCTCAACCCACGGTCGCCTCTACAAGAATCAAATTCGTAGAATTGTCTACTTCATCACCCGCCCGTGTTACTACTCCGGAGAGTGTCCCCACGATGAAGACCCTGAAGAGTGTGAGGCTACTTCCTTCAGTCACTCATCTAAGTGTCCTTCCTCAATCTCAACGCATCCTATTCGAAGGGGGAGCATCACCTACCACCTGAACGAAGAAGTGCCGAAAGAAGTGGTGTCTGATAGGGCTAATGTCTCACCGAAGATTCTTGAAAAGCACTACAACCGTCAAACTGAATCGGAGAAACGGCAAGTTCGCAAAGCCCACCTTGACAATCTCTAAAACTCTCTAATTCTTTATACAAGTGGGGCATTTTCATATCACAATTTGGATAAGACGCTGTTTCGTTTATAATAGATAGACAGTTCCGCCTACCGAACTGAATGAATTACGTTTGAATTGAATCGCTTTAGTCGGAGAAGAGGGAGCGAAGAAAGGAGTTCCTAAACGAACTGTAGGCTCTACGCTCTCATTTTCTTCGTTCAGTCAACAATCATTATATCCCTCTTCTACGCACTCATCTCTATGAGTTTTGACCGGGATGAGATTGAGGAGCGAGTAGAAGAGAGGGCTGAAACTGTTGATGAAAGGTTAGACCATATTCCCTCAAGTTACAGTATGCCCGACCCCGGAGATATGACCATTGGGAGCGCGAAGGATTTTGACCTTGGTTTGGTATTTTTAGACATTTATGATTCAACCGGATACCTGAGTCGGAATGATGACATTGATGTTCTATTTATGCTAAATAATTTCATTCCTGAGGTGATGGAGATTGTTCGGGATTATGACGGGTATTTTGAGAAGAATACAGGCGATGGAATCTTGGCGTATTTTGGGGCGGGGGAAGACCACGTAGATATCGCTCACACGATTTTAGAATATCTTGCTACTGTAAAATATACATTAGCAAACCATATCAATCCAATTTTAGAGGAGTATGATGTAGAACCGATTCAGATTAAAGCAGGGGCGGCGATGGGCGACGTATACATCTCTCGGATAGGCGTTAATAGGATGAGTCGCCGGACGGCGGTTAGTGTGGTTGCAAATATGGCCGCTGATTTAGAAGAACGTGCTGACAAGCACGAATACCTTGTTAGCCATCATACAAAGGTTGACGCGGAAGGATGTGATTGTTATCCAAATTGGTCACAGTATTTGAATGACCAAGGCTCACACGGTACTTACAGATATAGACCGAGTTCAGATAGCGATTGGGTATCCGCTCACTATTACAACTTCTCCGGGGCTTGGGAGGGAACAATATGGGACAACCTCAAGTGATATTTTATGGTTGATTATGGCCCCGAAGATTTGGCAGAGAAAACCCAAGACCACTTAAATAAGTATATTTCAGCGGCAGATAATAAGGCATCAATCCTTCTCACGGCTCTCTTTGCTTTCTTAGGGTTTTCCGCTACTATAATCAACGACATTCTCAACGGGACAAGTACCCTGTTCAATCTATTCGCCTCACTTGGCGCAATCTCCGGCCTGATAGCCGCCTTCCTCGCAGGTCTTGTTGTATATCCCCGAACTCCGAAACCTGAAAATGGGTTCATCTATTGGGAGAACATCTTGGAACACGGTGAGAGAAATAAATTCGTTGAGGCTGTTCAGGACTTAGATGGGGACTCCGCTCTATCAGAATTGTCTAAGGAGAATTACGACCTTGCAAAAGTGGCCCATCAAAAATACTATTATCTTAGGTGGTCGCTTCGTATTACCCTTCTAATGGCGGTTTTCGCTGTGGTTTCGATGATTATCTACACCGTATGAAATCTTCTTTATATGTTTCTATTCACGCTTGTGCGCTTAGTCTCCAAGGTCCGCAATATCCCTGTAGCCCGAATCTTTGAGTGTAGCGCAGATACGGACTAAGCGAGGATTCACTTTATACCCCCTCTTCAATTCGCATACAATGGCGTATTCCGACCGCACCACCATACCCTGTGAAAAGTCCACGCGAGAGAGGTTGAAAAGTCTGAAACGCGGAGGTGAAAATTGGGATTCTCTACTGAAGACGTTGAGCGAATCCTACGACCCCGACCAATCTCACCGCTAACCGATTTGAATGAATGAAGTAGATGAGGCGGGCGATTCCTACCCCGACCGCCTTCTCCCTGATGATGGAAGGAACGCAGTCCACGGAGTGAACTACACTTGGAACCTACGGATTATAGCGTAATAAACGAAACGACGGACAGTAATCGGATATACACTCAAACAGGCGATATTGCTGTCCCATATCTCAGGGATGGGCAATTAGAGTTTCAACCACCTAAGAAGACCTTAGAAACACTCGCTCAGGAACGGGCTGAACGGCGACAAACTCACGTCATTTCAAAATCAGCCCCCCGGCTCAATAACAGGAAATGCCACCATCACGAACACGACAATCCAAAATGTATCTGTAATACGACGGATAGCGAGCGGGCTGAATTACTTCGTGGCTATCTTCAAGAGTTGGCTGATGCGGGTTGGACTAATCTTCGGCTGATGCCTGTCAACAGGGAGAAAGAACCGGATATTTCATCGAAAGGAGTTGGGCTTGATAGCGCACAGTCGTATAACCTTCTTCACACCCCTAAAGAGGCGATAGCGGCCATTAAGGATGGAGCGGTAGGGTTCTGCTTGTATGCGGATAAGCCCGGTCACAACACGGAGGGATTGATTTTCGCGGATAGAGATGAACCCAACCAATGGCCCGACCTTGGGAAGACGCTCCGAGTAATCTCCGGTTCAGGAACCGGCGACCATCTTACATTCATCAACGCCGGAAATATTGGCTGTGCGAAGGCAAAAGGAGATTTGAAAGGTATTGGTTCAGTCCGAGGTACGAATTGGTTCGTAGACGCTCCCGGCTCCGTTCATCCAACAGGCGGGATTTACCATATGGTTGAAAACCCCGACATTGCGGAACTGTCGAACGATGACCTACCAAGAGAACTCCGTCCCGGCTCACGCGCTAACTCAACATCATCCGCGAAGGCTGAACCGATTGAGCCACTTGGGAGCCTGCCTGATGATTTCAATCCGGCTGAAGTGACCAACGACGTAGGAATCACCCTCAAGGAAGTGCGGCGGCTCTCCGAACGACTGAATTATCTCTTGTCCTGTATCAATCCAAGCGGATATGACAGTTTGAGCGAAGCCGACCAAGCGGCAGTCCGGAGTCTTCTTATTTGGCGCTTTGATGAAACAGACATTGCGAATATTCTACGCTCCTGCCGTGACCGACGCGGTCGTGTTGGGGAAGATGCTCACCCATACAAGATGGAGCGAGATGATTACGTGCGACGGACAATCCAAAACACAGCTATCCCGTACAAGGTAGACCCGGATTTGGCTCAGGCCCTGTTGAAAGACGCGAAGAAAACAAGCGGTTCCCGACCGTCAGCCGGGAACTTCTCACTCATCGAAGTTCAGAAAGCATTCGCCTATCTGAACGGTGGAGCGACAGTCACTCAACTTGTTGAGAGCGGTCTTATTACTTGGAGGGACGGAACACAGAAGAGTTCTGTAAAGAAGCGAGTGCGTAGGTGTTTGAGTATTCTTCAGGATGCAGAATACGTTTCAGGGAAGACACATCCTCAAGACCGGCGAAAAACACTCTACGTGACTCACGGACTCAGCAAACTTCGGATTCCGGGCGATGAAGAGTGGAATCAGGCCACCCGTTCACTCAGGAAGTTGAGCGAGGATAATAGGGATACTGAGGAAAGTTCAGGTCGGGTGAAATAGACTCTTCTTCATTCCCTTTCTTTTCCTCTATGTGTACCTGTGTCCGATACCCAATTATATGATAGGTTTGTAGACCAATTTCATAATATCCCTACTGAGGAAGGTCGGCTGAGATTCGTGGATTTTGATGTAGTCGCTAAAGATGTTACATCGGATTTCTCAGAAGATACCCCCCGGTATCCTTGCTTGTTGATATAGAGGAAGTATGCTGATAGGTTTCAGAATTTTTGCTCTCGACCTATGCTGTTTCCCTCAAGATTCTAAGATTGATATATATGGAGAAAAGGGGGTGTTTCCCTGATAGAAGTGGACAGATGAAAGTAGCACCGAATCCGAACACAGACCCCTTGCTCTACTGATTAGGTGAAGCGGAGTGTAGTAGAGAGAAAGGCTGTGAGATTCAATTGAGCGGGCCATATGTGGGTACTAATATCGTTGTTATCTACTATATTCTAATATCTTATTCATATTATCGTAGATTCTACGAAGGTCGCGTATATCTCGGTTATCTTCTGTTGATTGGTCTATCCCCATAATATGGATAGTATTCCCGTGATGAGCAACATCATTTCTGAGTTCCTTGATTTTGTATAATATTCTCACCGCATTTTCTTGGTCAAATGGCAATTGTTGAGAGATAGGATTGTTTCCTTCAGAAGAGCGGTGGTGCTTTACAATTTCGTATAAATCCTCAAAGGTAGTGTAGTCAACAAGCCGTAACTGTAGGTCTGCGTCTCCATCATCCTCATATTTGCTACGGGCTTCCTCACTATTCTCTTCTATAACTTGAGCCGATGTTGTGGGGTGTATTACGTCTCTCAGATATGTTTCAATCTGATTTATTTTTGAGTATAGGTATGTGTGTGATGCGAGTTTATTCAAATCGGCCTGAGTGATTATACCCTCTAACCTATCATTCCATCCGATAAAGTAGACTGTCTTCTCTTCAAGAAGTTCAATCAGTTCCTCAAAATCTGTATCGGGAGAAATCAGACTATCCAAATCAATCTGAGATGCGTGGTCTAATAGGTCGTCTGAACCAAAACCATCCGTATAAAGACTCTCAAGCCTCTTTCTACGGACGTAGTGATAGGGGGATGTATTTCCCTTAATCGGAGCGGCATTGAATTGCTTCTCTTGTAGGTCTACAAGGGCTTCGTTCACGGTGTATTCGGAAGACAAATAGTAGATTTCTGTAGTCATCAAATCACGCACTCCGATTGTGAACTCCTCTCCAAACATCAGTCGAAATGTCCGGTTCAATCGATAAAGAGGTACAGGTCTAATAATTCATAGTCGCCCGAAGAGCAAAGACTGTGGCTCACGTAGTAGAAATCGGGAAGACCTATGCTTCATTGTCCTTCGTGTAATTGGGCGTGGCAATTTGAGGAAGACGGAATCCGCTGTCCATTCTGTGAGGCGGCTATCGGGGTCGCCGGAGCTGATGCCCCTGAAGAAGCGAAAAAGGAAATCGCTCAGTTCAACAGCAAGTGAGGGTCTACCCGTGGCTTCGCCGTAGACCCCTCTCTCAACGTTGACAGGGCCTTCCTTCGATGGGAGAGTGTCTTTCATCACACCCAACTCAACGGCGTTAGACGGCTTCTCAGACGCTTGAATCATCTCGCTGTCTTGCGATTCTATAACGCTATAACATCGGTTGACACCGACTACTGAATTGGATAAGTTTCAACTTTGGCTCCGGCTCCGCACGAAGATGTTATCGTGACAGGTCTGAGAACCCCTTTAGTTTGTTTGGTGATATATTTGAGGCAGTAAGATGGAAGTGTTGTGAGAGACTGTGAATGGATTACCCTGTTTAAATAATTTATAAGTGAATAAATCGATTCCCGCCATTACTCTAACGCCAATACAACCAAAATATTGATATGAATCAGTAGTCGCTCAGTCGGGAGTCATCAGACCCGTGGCGACCGTACTCGGGATGGTAACAGAGAACAGTATTTATTACAGATGGGTTTCTCCTTGAGAGACATAATGGAGATATCGATTAGTTTCAAAGATGGGCCAATTGAAGCCGAAATCACGGCAGATGAGACAGATGATTATGAAGAAGTGTTAGAAGCACTTTCTGAGTTTGTTGACGGGTATTCCCCAACGGTTTCCCAACCGGATGAAAACCCAACTCAGAACGAAACGACCACTACTGAGAATACTGAGGAAAATGACTCAACATCTGAAGTTGAAACTCAAAATGAGTCTAATGGTGATTTTTCTACCCTTCAGGAAATACCTGAGAGCAAATTACAGCGTGTGATGAAAACAGGACGCGTTGATAATGGAGATATTTCTGAACATCCATATGTCATTGCGACTACGGATAGTTTAGGCGATACTGAAACAGAACGGTTGCTTCATACATCTGTTCTCATCCTTAGCGTTCTTGATGAGTTCCACGACACGGATAGGATGAAGACGACCGAATTGAAACAGGCTCTCGCGGATTCAGGCCTAAACGATGACAATTTCGGAAATATCGATAAATTGGATGAAGCCGAGGTATATCTCAATCGAAGAGGGAGAGGGTCTACTGCTACAACCGAAATCCGCCGACCCGGAAAAGACAAAGCAAAGGAATTAGTTACCAATCTTATAGAAGACATATAATATGGACTTTGACCGGCTGATTAAGCACTCTACTGTTTCAACTGAGAAACATACAGTCGGATTGGCGCTCTATTTCCTTGATGAAATACAGGGGAAAACGCCGGTCACAACACAGGCTATTAGAGATATTATAGCAGATGCACGGGTAGATGTAGACTCTCGGAACCTCTCAGCGTATCCAAGTCAATTGGTAGATGATGGGTATATAATACGAATGGGAGACGGCTATGCTCTTTCCCACGATGGACAAGAACACTACCCTGAACTCTTTGATTTACCGGAATATCCGGAAGAACGCCGCGAAGATGATTTCTTGAACGTGACTTATTCTGAGGAGCGATTCTATAAGCAACTAATTGAGGATATAAACCAAACACACCGGGTGAGGGTGTATGATGCTACCTTGGTTCTAACACGGAAACTGTTTGAATCTCTTCTAATCGATATTCTCCGGGGTCACTATGGAAATCAAGAAATTCGCCTCTTTTTTAATCCCGACACCGCTCAGTATCTCCCGTTCTCCATCCTTATTGATAACTTTGAGGAACATAAGCAAGATTTTCAACACTATTCGCTTTCCTTGGATAGCGATTTCATAGATGAGTTAAACAAGTTCAGACACGACGCGAACGAAAGTGCCCATTCTATAGAAGTGGATGTGTCTGAAGAAGAGATAGAAGAAAAATCAGAAGAAGCAACCCGTATTGCTGAGATTTTGTTTAATGTTTGGCGGAAAGTTCAGGTAGCTAATGGAGTCGGTGACAACAATAACGATTAGTTAGTGAACGTGTGTGGATTATCTCTCAATATCTGTTTCTAAGAGTTGAGTTTCCTTCATCAGTTATTCTATATTTCCCATTATTCTCTTCAATGTATCCAATTGACTGAAGCCACTCAAGATGACGTGTGATGACTCCCTTGGTCAAACTATACTCGGGAAAGGCTTCCTGTAGACCACTTTGAACTTGTTTCTCAGTCTGTGGCCCTTCAGACAGAATTGATAGAAGAGTCTCAAATCCCTTCACGTTCTCACTAAGATGACGGAACAGAAAATCGGAGTCCCCCGAGCTTCGGTAGTAGTCGCCGGCGTCTGTGATTGAATGTTCTCTCCCATCTTTGCTAATCAGTCCGATTGTCCTTACAAACCGAACGTAAGTCTCCATCGTGGACTCCTTTTCTGCCCCGGTATTGTCCCTCAACCACGACCATAGGGCGGGTTCTGAAGGAGATGTACCGTCGATGTAGTCCAACATTGAGCGCAAATTCTCAATTCGATTGTCTACTCCGCCGAAGAAGCGGTCTGCCGTCATCCTACGGTCATCATCCTCTTCCACTTGATTGAGAAGTTGAGTGGGAGAGTCAACATCATCTACGAAACTCGCTCTCACCCGTGGTGCGTCTGATGACAGGGCAGTTGTCGGTTGTGAGTGTGTAGAAGAGGCAGATGGTGAGGCACGGACAAGTTCATCAAGTTCCCCAAGGTCAACAGGGCCACTTTCAGACCAAAGCCGGGTGAACCATTCACTCAACTCCTTGATTTTCTCTTCCTCGCTAAACCGAACTCCCATCTCAGTCCGTCCGGTTACACCCTTCTCCGTGAGATTTGCTGAGCCAAGGACTGCCGAATCATCCGAGAGAACCACTTTTGCGTGGATATGACGGAAGTGGTGAATCCGGTCTTGATGCTCTTCGATGAACTCCTTGATTTCATCTCTTGAGTCGCCGTGAAACGTCCCGACCCAAGCCACAACATCGGTGATAATCTGCCACTCATCTACGTCGCTGAGGATGCTTTTCACGTAGGTCGGGCTAATGTATGGGCAGACAATTCTCACCTGTTCGGAGTCTGCTGTTTCACGGATAGCCGCATCAAATGGGGATTCTCCCTTGTTGTAACTCTCTTCGGAGTGGTAGATGAGATTGCTCATAAGTTACCAACCGCCTTCAAATTCAACCTCAAGACCACACTTCTCCGCAAATCGTTGTACGTGGCGCTTCTTATCCCGCTTGTTGAAACTTGTAAAGAGGTAATATCCATTAGTCAACTCACGGTGTGTTCTCATCTCTCCTTTCCCGTCCGGGTGAACAGGTTGGTCATTGATGAGGGCGTTCTTCCGACCGGGAACATAGGGGAGAGGCTCAAGAACAGAAATCAAGTCGTGGTTCTCAATGAAGTAATTCGTTGCTTCTGCCATCGCATCACTTTGGTTGTCATCCGCGAAGGTAGCAATAGCAGTATCTCCGTTCGTTATTTTGATGACGTACTCTCCGGTCGTATCTTGAACATCTTCAACATCAGGCGTGGATACCTCTCTCTCTTCATCAGGTGATGAAGTAGTGCCTATTGCTCTTCGCTGTTCCTCAAGAGCCGAAATCAGACCATCAACGAACTCCGTTGCTTGTGCTTGAGTATCCAACGGGACTGATGGACCAATCTCTTCCAATAGAACTTCGTTGAGGTCGCTCGCTACCTGTTCCTTGTTCTGTTGAAGATGTAGAATAGCCTCACCTGCCTGTGCTATCTGAGTAGCTATCTCATCTGATTTACCGGACTGAATCGATTCCTTGCTGAGAATTTCCAATAGGTCGGGACGTTCCTTCAGGTCACTCAACTCAAACTGTATGAGCGAGATTTCTTCCTGTCTTCCGTCGTCCCCCTTCGTCAACACCTCAAACGATTTTCCGTTAGTCACGACTCCCCAATCAACTTCCAATTCTTGTCGCATATAGCTCCGAAGCTGAGCAATGCTATCCTCATCAAGACTTGAACGGGCAGGCTTGGCTTCAACGAACACTACCGGAGTATCTCCTAATTGTAGGGCAAAATCCACTTTTGTCTTCCCGGTTGCCATCCGAACCGTATGCTCCGGTTCAACTTCCGTTGAGCGCGAGTCCCATCCAAGCAGTTCGATGAAAGGGATAACAAGACGGAATTTCGTCGCCTCTTCGTCCATCTGTGGTGAGGCTTCTAAGGTAGCTTGAGCTTGGTCTACGAACTCCCTCACTTCCCCTTCATCCATAATTGTGAAAATATTGCTCAACCCATTGTTATCAATGTACCCGACTACGACCGCTATGATTGGATAATTTGAGGGGGACGCCGATTTGCGGACGCTAATGAAATATCACGGTGGCCGAGAATCACGCCAATGATAGCCTACTGTGTCACTTCAAAACAGTCCGGTTAAACTGTCGCTGAGCCTGCCGTAGAGGAGTACAATACAGCATATGGTTATAAGATTATAGAGACTCAATTATGAGTGAACCGGCAGACGGCGAAGGGTCGGTTACAGGGACTGAATGAATCTGTATGACAGAATTGTGGTACTATTTATAACGTACCCGAAGCCATACGGCGATTAGGAAGCATACAGAATCAGGATGGGTTGGGGCGGATTCGAACCGCCGACCTGCTCCGTGTGAAGGAGCCGTCATAACCTGGCTAGACCACCAACCCGCTCGTTTCGACGTATCCAACCTCGGGACTTAAGAGTTACTTTGTGGGGAAGATCGGTGCCCGGACACCCGTGATCGTGTGTCGGACGACGGACAGCGAGAACAGCTTTGCCGACGCACTGCAACAGCTACGAGCCACAGGTCGGTCCCTCACACGGCCGAAATCGTCGTCTGCCGGCGCTACGCTTCGGTCTCTTCGGCGGCGTCGCGACCGCGGTAGGCGGCCACGCGCTCGCGCGCCGAAGCCACCGCTTCGCGGGCCTCGCCCTCGGCGCGCTCTTCCAGTTCCTTCAGGTCGGCCTGCAGTCGATCCAGCCGCGACGGTTCGGGTTCGTCGTCGGCCTCGACGCCGACGAGGTCCTTCACTCGGGCCTCGACCGGCTCTAGCTCTTCTTTCACGCCCGCCTTGGCGTGCTCGGCCGCTCGTCCGAGGTAGTACCGCGCGTCTTCGAAGTGTTTGCTCATATCTGCCCTTTGGTGAAGGACAGATATATCCTTTGTGGCGATCGGTCCGCCGCCGTTCCGGCTCCGCCCAAGCGCAACGCCTGTAAGCACGCGGAGAGAGATGACGCGTATGACCGTCTGTGAAGCGCCGGGGAAGGTGTACCTCTTCGGCGAACACGCCGTCGTCTACGGCGAGCCGGCCGTGCCGGCGGCGATCGAGCGTCGCGCCACGGTGACCGCCGAACCCCGCGACGACGACCACGTTCGCGTCGAAGCCGAGGACCTCTCGCTCGACGGGTTCACCGTGGAGTACGCCGGCGGCACCGACGACCGGCCGGACGTCGACGTGCCGACTCCGCTCGTCGAGGCCGCGATGGGATACGTCGACGCCGCGGTGCGGCAGGCGCGGGACGCGGCGGACGCGCCCGATGCCGGCTTCGACATCACCGTCGAGAGCGACATCCCGCTCGGTGCCGGGCTCGGCTCCTCGGCCGCCGTCGTCGTCGCCGGGATCGACGCCGCCACAAGGGCGCTCGGCGAGCCGCTCGCCCGTCGCGAACTGGCCGACCGGGCGTACCGCGCCGAGTACGAGGTCCAGGACGGACAGGCGTCGCGTGCCGACACCTTCTGCTCGACGATGGGCGGTGCCGTACGAGTGGAGGGCGACGACTGCGAGCCGATCGAGGCGCCGAACCTCCCGTTCGTCGTGGGGTTCGACGGCGGCGCCGGCGACACCGGCGAGCTGGTGGCCGGCGTCGGTGCGCTGCGCGAGGAGTACGAGTTCGCCGCCGACACGATCGAGTCCATCGGCGACCTCGTGCGGGCGGGCGAGACGCTGCTAGCCGACGCGAACCCGGGGACCGAGCCGCCGCCGGAGCTGCTGGCGGACCTCGGCGAGCTGATGGACTTCAACCACGGGCTGCTCGCCGCGCTCGGCGTGTCCGCGCGCTCACTCGACGCGATGGTGTGGGCCGCACGCAACGCGGGCGCGCACGGCGCCAAGCTCACCGGCGCGGGCGGCGGCGGCTGCATCGTCGCGCTCGACCCCACCGAGGAGACCCAGACCGCGCTCTCGTTCACGCAGGGGTGTGAGGAGTCGTTCCGTGCTGCGCTGGCGACTGACGGCGTCCGGGTGGTGGAGCCGTGACGGGCAGCGATCGCGGGAGTCCCGCACCGGTCGAGGAGGACGGAGCGTCGGTCGAGGAGGAGGGACCGCCGGTCGTGCTCAAGCTCGGCGGCAGCGTGATCACCCGGAAAGATCGGCCGGAGACCGTCGACGACGACGCGCTCGCGGGAGCCTGTGACGCGATCGCCGAGGCGCTCGCGTCCGGATCGGTCGGCCGACTCGTCGTCGTCCACGGCGGCGGGAGCTTCGGCCACCACCACGCGAGCCGACACGGCGTCTCGACGACCCGTGGGACCGCGGACGCGACGGCGGTGGCCGACATCCACGGTGCGATGACGACGCTCAACCGGGCCGTGATCGGGAAATTGCACGACCGCGACGTGTCTGCGGTGCCCGTCAACCCGCTCTCGCTGTCGGCGCGCCCGACCGGGCCGGGCGGCGACCTCGACCTCCCCCTCTCGTCGACGGCGACGCTGCTCGGCGAGGGGTTCGTCCCCGTGCTCCACGGCGACGGCGTCGCGACCGCTGGCGAGGGTGTCACGGTGGTCTCCGGCGACGAGCTGGTCGTCGAGCTCGCCGCGGGGCTCGGCGCGAAGCGCGTCGGCGTCTGTTCGACGGTGCCGGGCGTCCTCGACGCCGACGGGGCGGTGATCGAGTCGATCGACGAGTTCGCGGCGGTCGCCGACGCGCTCGG
>NZ_WPCE01000033.1 GCF_009742825.1 Halorubrum sp. CBA1125 | reverse complement strand
GTCGGCCGCGTCGACGCGGTCGGCGATCACGCTGGCGTACGTCGTCGACAGCGCGTCCGCGGTCGGCACCGGCAGGAAGGCCGCGGCGAACGGTTCGGCGACGTCGACGGAGAGGTCCGCTCGGACGTCGTCGCGGGCGTCGGAGTCGGGTCCACGACGCCGGTCAGCCCGGCGAGCGTCAGGGCGCTTCCTCCGAGGAAGGCCCGACGGGAGGGTCGTACCATGCGGCGGGCTACAGACCCGGAATCAAAAACCGTGCTGGTGGGACAAACGCGCGTCGTAGTTACGTGGCCGGTCGGTAGTGGTGGACGGAGGGCAGCGAGAGCGCTCGCAACGTCGACACCGAGATGCGTCGGAGCGTCGAAGCTCCGCGGCGAGCGGGTTCGATTCGACCGCAGCGAAGGAGCTCTCCGACCGCAGTCGACAGGGGCTTTCCGACCGCAGTCGACAGGCACTTCCCGGCCGTCGTCGTGTCGCCGGCATGGAGCCCTCGTACCTGCCGTACGCCCTGCTCGCGATGGGGGCGTACGCGTTCGTCTCGCCACTCATGCGCGTCGCCACGACCGGTCCCGACGCCGTCCCGAGCGACGTGGCGGTCGTCGTCTCGAACACGCTGCTCGTCGCCATGGCGCTCGGCGTTCTCGCGTACACCGGACAGGAGTTCGCCGTCCACCTCGGCTCGCCGAAGATCCCGTACGTGCTCGCGGCGGGCGTGTTCCTCGGCGTCGGGATCCTCGCCTTGTACCGCTCGCTGGCGCTCGGCCCGGTGAGCGTCGTGACGCCCATCTTCGCGACGTTCCTCGTGTTCTCCTCGCTCATCGGCGTCGCGCTACTCGGCGAGTCGTTCTCCGCGCGGAAGGCGCTCGGTATCGCGTTCGCCGTGCTGTCCGTGTACCTCGTCTCCGGGACGTGAGCGGGGGGACGACCCGCCGTTCCACCGATCCGGAAACGGCCGCCGCCTGACGAAATTCCTTTAGCGGGGACGGCGAAATGACCGCATCCTCGTGGCCGACCTCCCGAACCCCTTCCGCGCGCTGATCCTCTACATCGGGCTCGCGCTGGCGCGGGCCGGCCTGATCGACCGCCACCGGGTCGTCCGGACCACGGACCTCGCGTGGCCGCGCATCGTCACGGGGATCGCGCGGATGTCGAAGAACGCCGTCGACGTGGCGATGGTCGGCGTGGCCGTGGGCACCAGCGCCGTCGCGGGCGTCGGGTTCGCCGGACCGTACTGGGGGTTCGCGTTCGCGATCGGCGGCGGCGTCGCCGGCGGTACCATCGCGCTGGTCTCCCAGCGGTACGGTGCGGAGGCGTTCGTCGAACTCGGCGCCGCCGTCCGGTCGAGCGTCCTCCTCGTGGTCGCGGTCACGCTCCCGGTGGCGGCCGCCTTCTGGTGGTTCCCGACGCGGTTCATCGACGTGCTGAGCAGTAACGAGGCGGCGATCGAGCTGGGGGCCGCGTACCTGCGGGTGGTCGGGCTCGGCGTCCCGTTCGCCGCGCTCAACCTCGTCGCAGCCGGACGCTGGTCGGCTGCGACGACGCCTACACCGCGATGCAGCTCCGCGCCGGCGGCGCGCTCGCGAACGTCGCGCTCAGCGCGGCGTTCATCTTCGGGCTGGGCTGGGGCGTCGAGGGCGCCGCGGTCGGCACCGTCCTCTCGAACGTCGTCGTCACGACCGCGTTCGCGGTCGGGCTCGTCCGCGGCGGGCTCCCCGTGCTCGGCGCGTTCCCGGTCACGATCGACCCGTTCGCGTCGTACGTCAATCCGGGGATGCTCCGGGCGCTCGTCGAGATCGGGGCCCCGGTCGGCGCGCGCAACCTCGTATGGACGGCCGCGGAGTTCCCGATGCTCGCGATCCTCGACGTCTTCGGCGAGAACACCGTCGCCGCGTTCGTCATCGCCCGGCGGATCTGGGGGATCATGAACACGCCGGGGTGGGGCTTCGGGCTCGCCTCGTCGAGCCTGGTCGGACAGGCGCTCGGAGACGAAGACCCCGCCGAGGCGGCGGCATACGCCCGTGACATCATCCGTTTCTCGGCGGCGACGTACGCGGTCTTCGCCGCGGTCACCGCGGTCTTCGCCGGTGACGTCGTCGTCCTGTTCGTCGACTCGCCCGACAGTCCCGAGGTGCCGATCGCGGTGGCGTTCGTGCGCGCGGCCTGCGTCGCCATCGTCTTCCAGGGCGTCTCCGGCGGAGCGGCCGGCCCGCTCGACGCTGCCGGCGACACGAAGGTCCCGTTCGCGAGCCAGTTCCTCGGGATGTTCTGCGTCGCGATCCCGCTGGCGTACGTCGGCGCCCACGACGCCACCCCCGTGATTTCGGTGCCCGGAATCGGCGTCACGGTTCCCGAAATCGCGCTGCCCGCGATCGGGCTGTGGGGCGTGTACCTCGCGTTCCTCGCGGAGACGACGATCCCCGCCGCGATCAACTACGGGCGGTTCCGCTCGGGCAAGTGGAAGGCGATAAGCGAGGCGTATCGCCCCGACGCACCCGCGGACGACTGAACGGACGGTCGCCTTTGGCGGAACCGAATCGGGCTCGATCGACCCGAACGGAATCGAACCGGGCGATCCGATTCTCTCACATCCCCATGTCAGCGGCGTCGTCGGGAACGGGGAGGTCCGCGACGGCGACGTCGAGCAGCTCCGCGGCGTGGTCGAGCGCCATGTCGAACCCGTAGTACCGCTCCCGCTCGTCGCCTGCGGGACCGGAGCGGACCTTCAGCATCGCGTAGCCGTCGACGTTCTGTACGACCGTCGCCTCCCGACCGTCCCGCGAGAACGTGAGCCGCCGCTCGCCGTCGGCCTCCTCGTAGCGCGCCGCGATCCCGTTCGCCGACGCGGTCCGCGTGTCGCTCATGGCCCCGATTCGGGCCGGACCCTGTCGTATCTATCGGTCTTCGCGGGGAAGGCGAAACGGCTGTCCGTTCGTCGGACCGGTGCGACGGAGCGGGCGTAGACGGGAGTGACGGAGCGTCCCTCGGATCGGAGTGACCGAGCGTTGTCGGACGGGAGGAACAGCGCCCGCGAACGCGTGGGAACGCCTGACACGAAACGGGTCCGCGACGGCACCGCACGCAACGACAAGGGCTTTATTCGCCGACACCCGAGGGGTCGCCATGCTCGGTCTCGGGGTGCCGGCCGTGTTGAGCGCGCTCCCAGACACGATCACGTTCGCGTGGGTCGTCGCGGTCCTCTTCGCCGTCTCGTGGCTGCTCGACAGCCGGGGGCTGGAGGCGGGCCGAACGCTCGCGGCGGTGACGTGGGGGCTGTTCGGGCTGTTCTGGCTGTCGACCGTCCCCTACTTCGCGTTCGAACACCAGAGCTACGTGGAGTCGATCCTCGCGCTCGTCGGCGCTCCCGCCTGCGCGTACGCCGGGTACCTGCTGTACAACGGCCGCGCGTCGCTGTTCACGCTCACCCGGGCGATCTCGATCATGCTGTTCATCTACCTCCCCTTCGAGACGATCCCGGCGTTCACGGTCGCCGGGATGGCGTTCCCCGAGCCGCGCCGGGTCCTCATCGAGATCGTCGCGACCCAGACGGGGATGCTCATCGACCTGCTCGGGTACGCGCCGGAGCGGGTGACCAGCCGCGAGGGCTTCGACGCCGCCTACGAGTGGGTCCTCGCGAACGGCCACATCGTCCGCATCCACATCGTCCTCGCGTGTACCGGAATCGGGAGCATGGCGATCTTCGGCGGGCTGGTCGCCGCCGTCGAGGCGCCGCTCGAACGGAAGCTCCGCGCGCTCGCGGTGTCGATCCCGCTCATCTACGTGCTCAACCTCCTCCGGACGACGTTCATCTCGGTCGTCGCGGGCAACCAGTACATGCACTGGTACCCCGAGATCGTGTTGACGCTTTTCGGCGCCACCGACCCGTACCGGGTCTCGTTTCTGATCTCCGACCGGATCATCAGCCAACTGCTCGCGGTCGTGGCGCTCATCGCTATCACGTTCCTCGCCGTCCGGGAACTCCCCGAACTGGCCGTCATCTTAGAGGACGTCCTCTATCTGATCACCGGCGAGGAACACGACCTCACCGAGGCGCTGGACCTCCCGCGCGAGCCGACCAACCGCTGACGGGTCGCCACCCCGCTCGTCACCCCCTCGCAGAGCGGTCGTCCGCCCGAGAACTAAATAGATCTATATAGTAACATATAGAATACGCCGGGCGGTACGACCGGTATGCGAGGATCGAACGAACCGGCGCCAGCGGCAGACCCGGCACCGATGACCGGATCGCCGGCGACGACCGGACTCGGACGAGGTCGGCGGCGAGACGGCGACCGCCGGGGACCCGGACGAGACGGGGGTACGGGTCCGTGACCCCTGTCGATCCGGTCGTCTACCTCCAGACGAACGTCGCGAGGCTCGTGCTGGCGACGGCGCTGGGGATGTTCCTCGGACTCGAGCGCGAGTGGTCACAGAAGTCGGCCGGGATCCGGACGTTCGCGCTCGTCAGCCTCGCCGCGGCCGTGTTCACGCTCCTCGACAGCGACGGGCTCTTGGTCGTCGGCGGCTCCCTCGTCGTCGCCAGCGCGGTGCTCCTCGCGGTCCGTAGCTTCGTCGAGCCCGACGTCGACGGGCTCTCGCTGACGACGTCGGCGTCGATGCTCGTGGCGTACGGGGTCGGGGCGCTCGTCGCCGCGGGATTCCTCATCGAGGCCGTGACGGTCGCCGTCCTCTCCTCGCTGCTTCTGGTCTTGAAGCGAGAACTCCACCAGTTCGCGTGGGGGCTCTCCCGCGAGGAGGTCCGGAGCGCGGTCGAGTTCACCATCCTCGCGTTCGTCGTCTTCCCGCTGTTGCCGACGGAGACGATCGACCCGTGGGGGGCGATCCAGCCGCGGCTCGTCTGGTCGCTCGTCGTCGCGGTCAGCGCCATCGGCTTCGTCAACTACGTGCTCGTGAAGCGGTACCAGGGTCGCGGGTACGCCGTCACCGGGTTCTTCGGCGGGCTCGTCAACTCGACGGCGGTCGTCGCGGAGATGGCCAAGCGCGCGAAGGGTCGGGCAGACCTCCACGACCTCGCCGTCGGCTCGATCCTCCTGGCGAACGCCGCGATGGCGTTCCGGAACGCGGCGGTGGTGGCCGTCTTCGTCCCCGAGGCCGCTCTCGTGGTCGGCGCCCCCCTCGGAGCGATCACGGTCACCGGGGGTGGCAATCGCGGTGTGGCGCAGCGATTGGCAGACGACGATGGAGGCGGAGCTGACTTCGCCGTTCAGCCTCCGGAACGCGCTCACCTTCGGCGCGCTGTTCCTCGTCGTCCTGCTCGTCTCCGCCGGCGCCGAGCGGACCTTCGGCGCGGGGGGGTTCGTCGCGACCGCGTTCCTCGCGGGGCTCGTCTCCTCGGGGACGGCGACGACGACCGCCGTCTCGCTGCTCGGAACCGGTCAGATCGGCGTCGACACCGCCGTCGCGGGCGTCGTGGCCGGGACGGCCGCGAGCGTCCTCGTCAAGACGGTGTTCGCCGCGAGCATCGCCCGCGAGCTGGTGCGGCCGGCGCTCGGGTGGAACCTCGTGCTGATCGCCGCCGGCGTCGCGGTCGGGCTCCCACTGCTCGTGGTGTAGCCGATCCTGTCAGTCAGCTGAGGTGCTCGGCGACGTCGGTCGAGGACACCATGCCGACGTAGTCGTCGTCGACGACCGGGAGGTGTTTCACGCCGTACATCGTCATCATGGCCGCGACCTCTTCCATCAGCAGGTCGGGGGTCACGGTCTCGACGTTCTCGGTCATCACGTCGGCGACGGTGAGCTCGGAGACGTCGCCGTGGGCGGCGACGGCGCCGACGATGTCGCTCTGGGTGACGATGCAGCCGCCGCCGGTCGTCACGACCAGCGCGCTGATGTCCGAGTCGGTCATCCGACGGGCCGCCTCGCGGAGCGGTTCGTCGGGACCGATCGTCTCCAGCGGCGTCGACATCACCTCGCTGACGCGGGTGCGGTCGTTTGGATCCATACTCCGACTGTGGTACCGTGTGACAAGACACTTCCGAATCGCGCAACTGCGCGGCGTCACACGGCACCGCGTGGCCGACGGCGAGGATCGGACCCGCTGACGGCGAGGATCGGACCCGCTGACGGCGAGGATCGGACCCACTCACGGGCGCCTGCTACCGCTTTCCCGAGACGTACTCCGTGAGGTCCGTCGTGGAGACCATCCCGATCGGCCTGTCGTCGGCGTCCGTCACCGGCAGGTGGGTGTACCCGTGAGCTGTCGGCTCTGTCAGCTCCTCCATGGTATCGTCGCGGCCGATCGTGACGACCTCGCGCGTCATGAACTCTTCCACCGGCGTCACGTCCTCCGGATCGTTCTCACGAACGAGCGTGACGAAGTCGGTGGCGGTGATGAGTCCCGCCAGCGTCCCGTCGTTCTCGACGACGAGGATCGAGTTCTTCCCGGTCTCCAACATCCGCGTGGCCGCCTCCGCGGCCGGTGCCCCACGCTCGATCGTGACGAGGTCGGTCGACATGAGCCGCTCGACGGAGAGGTCGTTCATGAGCCGCGATACCACACGCCGGGATATCAAACGTGCGGTCGACACCGGAGTCGCACGGGGTCGACGCCGAGTCGTTGCAGGCTCGACGCCGGAGTCGTCGCGAGGCCGGTGCGACCGCGACGCTCACTCCTCGATCAGGTCGGCCGGCGCGCCCGCCAGCCCGGTGAGCGCGTCCGCCTCGACGTGGTGGAGGTCGCCGGGGACCACGAGCAGATGGAGCGGCTCGCCGAAGTCGCGTTCGGCGAGCGCGCTCAGTCGATCGGCCGCGACGACGGCGTCCGGCGCGCCAGCGCGGGCGACGACGACGGCGAGTTCGTCTCGCCACCCCGCGGCGAGCAGCTCGGCCGCGTAGTCGGCGGTCATGTACTCCTCGTGGTCGGGGTCCGGACCGCTCGGGCCGGTACCGACCTTGATGTCGAGGTAGACGACGGTGTGGAGCCCGCGCTCGCGGTTGGCCTCTATCGTCTCGACCACGCTCGCCGGCACGTCGTCGCCGCCGTGCGCGTACGGGAACGGGAGCGTCGTCGCCTTCCCGAACCGGTAGTTCTGGAGACCGGTGAGGCTCGACGCCGCCGACTGGGCGGTCACGCCGTGGACAACCCGCGTCTCGATCCCGCGCTCTGCGGCCCGCAGCCGGAGGTCCGTATGTGTCGTCGAGATCATCGTGTCGCCGGCGGTGAGGAACGCGACGTCGCCCTCGACGGCGGCGTCGAGGATCGGGTCCGGACGCCGTTCGACGCCCGCGCGGTCTCGGACCTCGATCTCGACGTCGTGGTAGTCCTCGAGGTCTGCGACGTCGGCGCCGACCAGTCGGCTCGTGTAGAACTCGGCGAACACGCGGTCGGCGTCGCGGATCGCCTCGCGCCCCTCGACGGTGACCGACCGTTCGTCGTAGAGGCCGAGGCCGATGAACGTGAGCATGCCGACGTTCGACGCGGCGCGGCCTAAAAGGGCGCGAAAGGCGCCGCCGGCGTTCGGAGTCGGGGAGAGACGCTGATCTCGACGCCTCGAGATCCTTCATGATTGTCCCTTGTGATTCCATAGCAAGCCCTAAGAGGTAACCACCACAAGACCGTAATACGAGGCCCGTCCGGGCTCACACACCACTATGACTAACGACGAACTCATCTGGCGGATCTCGGGGGGATCCGGCGACGGGATCGCTTCGACGAGCCAGAACTTCGCGAAGGCCTTGATGCGATCGGGGCTGAACGTCTTCACGCATCGACACTATCCCTCGCGGATCCGCGGCGGCCACACCTACACCGAGATACGCGCCGCCGCGGACCCCGTCACCTCGCGGGGCGACGGCTACAACTTCCTGCTCGCGCTGGGCGACTCGTTCGCCCGCAACCCGCAGGAAGGCGCCGTCTACGGAAACGAGGAAATAAAACCCCTCTCGGAGAACCTGGACGAACTCCGCGAGGGCGGCGTCATCGTGTACGACGAGGGACTGCTCGACGCCTCTGAGATCCCGAACTTCGAGGAGCGCGCCGAGGAGAACAACTGGCACGTATACCCCCTCGACCTCCGCGGGCTCGCCCGCGACATGGGCCGTGAGGTCATGCGGAACACCGCCGGCGTCGGCGCGACCTGCGCGCTGATCGGGATGGACCTCAATCACGTCGAGGACCTCATGCGCGACGCGATGCCGGAGAAGATCCTCGACCCGAACCTCGAGATCTTAGAGACCGCGTACAATCAGGTCCGCGAGGAGTACGACATCGACGCGCCCGACGTCACCGTGCCGACGGGCGAACACGAGGAGACGCAGCTGCTCATGTCCGGGTCTGACGCCATCTCGTACGGCGCCATCGACGAGGGCTGTCGGTTCATCGCCGGCTACCCGATGACGCCGTGGACCGAGGTGTTCACGATCATGACGAAGCACCTGCCGAAGATCGGCGGGATCTCCGAGCAGGTCGAAGACGAGATCGCGGCGGCCGCGCTCGCGGTCGGCGCGTCTCACGCCGGTGTCAAGGCCATGTCCGGCTCGTCCGGGGGCGGCTTCGCGCTGATGTCCGAGCCGCTCGGGCTCGCCGAGATGACGGAGACGCCCGTCGTCCTCGTCGAGGCCATGCGCGCCGGTCCCTCGACCGGGATGCCGACGAAACCCGAGCAGTCGGACCTCGAGCACGTCCTGTACACCTCACAGGGCGACTCTCAGCGCGTCGTCCTGGCGCCCGGCACCGTCGAGGAGGCCTACGAGCAGTCGCGGCTCGCGTTCCGGCTGGCCTACGAGTACCAGATCCCGACGATCCTGCTGTACGACCAGAAGCTCGGCGGCGAGATGGTCAACGTCCCCAAGAGCCACTTCGACCGAGAGCCGAACCCGGACCTGGGGAAGACGCTCTCGGAGGACGCGCTGGCCGAGCAGCCCCACAGCGAGGACGGGAAGTTCCACCGCTTCCAGCACGAGGCGGACGACGGCGTCTCGCCCCGGTCGATCCCCGGGCAGAAGGGCGGCCGCTACCTCGCGACCGGCAACGAACACGACCCGACGGGCCACATCAGCGAGAGCCCCGACAACCGGGTCGCACAGATCGACCGCCGGCTCGAGAAGCTCGAGGTGATCCGCGAGGAACTCGACACGATCGACACCGGGTCGTACGCCGGCCCCGAGGACGCCCAGTACGGCATCCTCACCTTCGGGAGCCAGCAGGGCACCGTCGAGGAGGCGGTCGGGCGGCTCAACGACGCCGGCGTCTCGGTGAAGTCGTACGGCGTCTCCGACATGCACCCGTTCCCGACCGAGCAGGTGGAGGCGTTCGTCGAGAGCGTCGACGAGGTGCTCGTCGTCGAGATGACCGCCTCCGGACAGTTCCGCGGGCTCGTCCAGAAGAACCTCGGCCGCTACGGCGAGAAGCTGTCGAGCCTGCTGAAGTACAACGGCAACCCCTTCGAGCCGGCGGAGATCGTCGACGGCTTCGAAGCCGCCATCATCGAGGGCGACGCCGACGCGTCCACCCATCAGACCACCTTCGTCCCAGCCGCAGGTGACTAACAATGAGCACGTTTTCAGCCATCGGAGAGGAACGAGAGATCGACCGCGACGAGTACACCCCGAGCGTCGAGCCACAGCCGACCTGGTGTCCGGGCTGCGGTGACTTCAGCGTCCTGAAGGCGCTGAAACAGGCGCTCCCCGAGGTCGGACGCACGCCGGAAGAGACGCTTCTGTGCACCGGCATCGGCTGTTCGGGGAAACTGAACAGCTACCTCGACTCGTACGGCTTCCACACGATCCACGGGCGCTCGCTGCCCGTGGCCCGCGCCGCGAAGCTGGCGAACCCCGACCTCGAAGTGATCGCCGCCGGCGGCGACGGCGACGGCTACGGGATCGGCGGGAACCACTTCCTCCACACGGCCCGGGAGAACCACGACATGACGTACATCGTGTTCAACAACGAGATATTCGGGCTCACGAAGGGGCAGACCTCCCCGACCAGCCCGAAGGGTCACACGTCGAAGACCCAGCCGTCCGGCAGCGCCAAGGAGCCGCTCAAGCCGCTCTCGCTGTCGCTGAACGCCGGCGCGTCGTACGTCGCGCGCACGGCCGCCGTGAATCCCAACCAGGCCAAGGAGATCCTGATCGAGGCGATCGAACACGACGCTTCGCCCACGTCGACTTCCTCACTCAGTGTCCGACGTGGAACAAGGACGCGCGCCAGTACGTCCCGTACATCGACGTCAACGAGTCCGACGACTACGAGTTCGACAAGACGGACCGCGTGGAGGCCGCGGAGATGATGCGCGAGACCGAGGAGTCGCTGTACGAGGGCGAGGTCCTCACCGGCCGCTACTACGTCGACGAGGACCGCCCGTCCTACGGCGAAGAGAAGCAGGCGATAGGCGAGATGCCCGCGGAGCCGCTGGCCGAGCGCTACTGGGACGACGACTACGAGTGGGAGCGGTCACACGACGAGTTCCTCGACAAGCACGCGTAGAGCACCCGCAGCTACCGAGTCGTCTCCGGTTCGGCGCGCTTTGGTCGTCTGGCCGTCTCGTTTTTCGATTCGCAAGGTATTTTTTCAATGGAGACAAATAGGGCTCCATGAGTACGGTATCGACGGAGGAACGGATCCTGTCGGTGTTAGAGGATGACGCGCAGGCCTCCTGTGCCGAGATCGCCGAGCGGGCCGACGTCTCGAAGCCGACGGTGCGGAAGTACATCGACCGGCTCGAAGACCGCGGCGTGATCGTCGGGTATTCGGCCGAGGTCGACCCGAAGAAGCTCTCCTCGCAGTCGATCGCGATCGTGGGGATGGACGTCGACTCGGGGAAGTACGTGGAGGCGACCCGGGAACTGAAAGGGCTAGCGGAGGTGCAGGCGCTGTACACCTCGTCCGGGGACCACATGCTGATGGCGGAGGTCCGCGCCGGCGACGGCGACGAACTCGGCGACGTCATTTCGGAGAAGCTGCTCGGCGTCGACGGCGTCACCGCGGCGCATCCCTCGTTCTTACAGGAGCGGTTGAAGTAGCCCGCGCGGTCCGACCCGTCTCCTGCCGACCGGCTGTGTGGACCGCTCAGCGCAGGTCAACCGGGTCGGCGACCACTATCGACTCGACGCCGGCGGGACCGCGTCGGGTGCCGCACGGCTCGAACCCGTGCGCCCTGAAGAACTCCCTCGCGCCGGGGCTGTCCGCGGGGACCGTCGCCCGCAGCGTCTCGATGTCCTGGGAACGGAGCGCGCCGCCGACCCGCGCGAGGAGGTCGGCCGCGACGCCCTCTCCGGCGTGAGAAGGGTGGACCCACAGCGCAAGCAGCTCCGCGTCCGACTCGTCCGCGTCGGGGTGAGCGATCGCCACGCCGATCGGGCCGTCGTCGTCCTCGACGAGGAACGACCACTCCGCCTCGGCCGCGGCCTCGCGGACGCCGGCCGCGGAGACGTCGAGCAGCGGCGCGCCGATGTCGTCGAACACCGAGGCCTCCCGGGCCCGCGAAACGGCGGTCCGAAGTGCTTCCGCGTCGTCGGGCCTGGCCGCCCGGACATTCATACTCGAGTGTGGGGAAAGCGCTCACCTATAGGTTTCGGGACGACACAACATCTCGTCGTAGCGACAACCCGCCGAAGCCGCTTCGCGGCCGGGTCCGGCCTCTTCACTAAGCCGGAGACGGACTACGCGACCGGCTCGATCCCGATGGTGACGGCGGCGTCCTCGACCTCCCACTCCTCGACGAGCCCGTCTCCCGCGTCCGTAGCGACGGCCGTGGGGTCGTCGAGCCACGCGTCGGCGCGCACCTCGCCGGCGATCAGGTCGGCGTGCTCGTCGACGAAGCCGGCGACGCGGTCGTCGTCGACGTCGACGCCCACGCGGATCCGCGCCTCGACGTCGAGGTCGAGCTCCTTGCGCATCTCCTGGATCCGTCGGATCACGTCTCGGGCGTAGCCCTCGGACTCGATCTCGGGCGTGAGCGACGTGTCGACGTAGACGGTGCCGCCGTCGAAGTCCGCCCCCGAGACGTGGGCCGGCGGCTCGGCCGCGTACTCGACCATCGAGTCGTCGAGGTCGACCGGCTCCCCGTCGACGGTCACCTCACCGTTCTCGACCGCGTCGCGGGTCGCGCCCTGCAGCGCCTCCATCACCTTCTGGGCGTCGGCACCGAACGCGGGACCGATCGCGTCCATCTGCGGCTCCGCGGTCTCGACCAGCTCGTCGAAGGCGTCGGTCACCGTCACCTCGCGGGCGTTGACGCGGTCGGCGATGAGTCCGGAGAGCCGCTCCGCGGCGGCCGCGACCGTCTCGTCGTCGGTCTCGACGACGACTCGCGGAACCGGCCATCGGAGCTTTCTGCCGGCCTGCTGGCGGGCGTTCGCGGCCGCCTCCTCGACATCGCGGAGGACCGCCACGTCGCGTTCGAGGTCGGGGTCCCGGAGCGACGCGTCGGGCTCGGGGTACGACAGCGCGTGGACGGTCGTCGCCTCGCCGTCGAGCGTCTGGTACATCCGCTCGGCGAGGTACGGCGCGATCGGCGCGAGCAGTCGGACGACCTCGTCGAGGACGGTCGACAGGGTCGCGTAGGCGCCGCGCTTCGAGGCGGAGTCGGACTCCTCCCACATCCGGTCGCGGACGGCCTTCACGTAGAAGCGCGAGACGTCCTGCGTGACGAACTCGAGGACCGCGTTGACCGCGTCGCTGACGCGGTAGTCGTCCCACGCCTCGGTCACCTCGGTCTCGACCGACTGGAGCCGCGAGAGCACCCACTCGTCGACGAGCTCGAGCTCGCCGTCCGCGAGGCTCGCCGCGGCGGGGTCGTAGCCGTCGAGCCCCATGTACTCCAGCGGGAACCGGAAGACGTTCCAGAGGATGTTGAGCTTCCCCTGGATCTCCCCGAGCCCGTCCCACTCGAACGCGAGGTCGACGCCCTGCTGGTCGTGGCTGAGCAGGTACGTCCGGAGGGGGTCGCGGCCCGCTCGCTCGATCGCCTCCTCGGGCGTGACGATGTTCCCCACCGACTTCGACATCTTGCGCCCGTCCTCGTCGTTGGCGAAGCCGTGCATGATCACCTCCTCGTAGGGGACTTCGCCGACCGCGGCGGTGCCCATCCCGAGCTGCGACCAGAACCAGCCGCGCGTCTGGTCGTGGGCCTCGATTATCAGGTCGGCGGGCCACAGCTCGTCGTGGGCCTCCTGCTCGCTCGGGTAGCCGAGCGTTCCCCAGCTGGCGACCGAGGAGTCGAGCCACACGTCGAAGACGTCCTCGACGCGGCGGTACGTGGTGCCGTCCTCGACGATCGTCAGGTCGTCGACCGAGGGACGGTGGAGGTCGATCGTCTCGGGGTCGACGTCCTGTTCGACCCGCTCGGCGAGCTCCTCGCGGGTGCCGATCACGATCATGTCGTCGTCGAGGTTCTCCGCCTCCGCGCCCTCCGGGACCCAGATCGGGATCGGGATCCCCCAGTAGCGCTGCCGCGAGACGTTCCAGTCGGGGGCGTCCTCGATGAAGTCGCGGAAGCGGTTGTCGCGGGCCCACTGGGGGTGCCACTCGGAGTCCTCCATGTTGGCGAGGAGCTCGTCTTTGACGTCCGTGATCGAGATGAACCACTGGTCGGTGACGAGCTGGATGATCCCCGTGTCACACCGCCAGCAGTGGCCGTAGCTGTGCTCGACCGTGCCGTGTGCGAGCATGTACCCGTCGGCGACGAGGTCCGCGACGATGTCGTCGTTGGCGTCGCGGACGAACTGCCCGGCGTACTCGCCGGCGGCCGCGGTGAACTCGCCGTTCGGCTCGACCGGACAGAAGATGTCGAGTCCCAGTTCGGTGCCGCGCTCGAAGTCCTCCTCGCCGTGGCCGGGCGCGGAGTGGACGAGCCCGGTGCGGTCCGCCTCGACGTAGTCGGCGGCGTACACCCGTCCCGCACCCTCGAAGTCGGGGTAGTCGGCGAGGCGGTCCGCGAGGGGGTGGTCGTACTCCCAGCCGACGAGTTCGTCGCCGGTGAGCTCCGCTTCGACCTCGTAGTCCTCGTAGCGCCCCTCGGCGAGGACGTCCTCGACGCACTCTTTCGCGACGTAGACCAGCTCGGACTCGCCGTCCTTCTCGGCGCGGACCGCCTGGTAGGTGAGCTCCTCGTCGACGGCGACGAAGGTGTTCGCGGGGATGGTCCACGGCGTCGTCGTCCAGATCACGAGGCTCCCCTCGCGGTCGGCGAGCGGGAACTTCACGTAGATCGAAGGGTCCTCGACGTCCTCGTACTCCACCTCGTTGTTGGCGATGCCGGTCTCACACCGCGGGCACTGCGAGATCGATCGTTTCCCCTGCTCGACGAGCCCGTTGTCGGCGACCTCCGAGAACGCCCACCACGCCGCCTCCATGTACTCCGGGGAGATCGTTTCGTAGGGATCGTCCCAGTCCATCCAGGCGCCGATCGACTGGAAGTCCTCGTCCATCGCCGCCCGGTTCTCCAAGGCGAACTCCTTGCACCGCTCGATGAACGCCTCCATCCCGTACTCCTCGATGTCCCGCTTGTTCTCGAAGCCGAGCTCCTCCTCGACTTTCACCTCGATCGGGAGCCCGTGCATGTCGTAGCCCGGGCGGTCGGTGACGCGGTGGCCGGTCATCCGCTTGTGGCGGATGACGGCGTCTTTCAGCGTCTTGTTCCACGCCGTCCCGAGGTGCATCTGTCCGGAGGTGTACGGCGGCCCGTCGACGAAGAAGAACGGCGGATCGTCGGCGTGCGCCTCCTTCGCCGCCTCGTAGGCGCCGGCGTCGTCCCAGTACTCGTCGACCGCCGACTCGACGTCGGCGGGCGCGTACTGGTCGTCGATCTGCTCCATGTTCCGTTGGTCTTCGCGCGCGTATTTGAATACGGCGGAGTCGACGTCGGCAGCGTCGGGGCGCGCCTTGTAGAGTCGGTCGTGGGATCGCGGCTCGTCATCGGGGGTCGTGGCTCATCGAACGCGACGGCCGACGGACGGACGAGAGACAGGAGCGAGGATTGAGACGAGAGACAGCGGGCGACGCACGCGGACCGCCGGCGCTTTACCCGTTCGGCTCCGCCTCCCGCCATGAGCGACTGGGTGAGCCTGTTCTCGGGCGGGAAAGACTCCTCGTGGGCGCTGTACCGGGGACTCGAGGAGGGCCTCGACGTCTCGCGGCTGCTGACGGTCCACCCCGCCGGCGACTCGTACATGTATCACACGCCGGCGACGGAACTGGCCCCGCTCGCGGCCGAGAGCGTCGGTATCGACCTCGTCGAGGTCTCGCCCGACGACTTCGGCGCGGACGACGTCGACGACGCCGGCGCGCAGGGCGACGCGGAGCTGGAGCCGCTGGAGGCCGCGCTCCGAGATATCGCCGCCGAGGACGGCGTCGACCTCGCGGGCGTGACCGCCGGGGCGGTCGAGAGCGAGTACCAGACGAGCCGCATCCGGGGGCTCTGCGACCGGCTCGAGATCGACCTGTTCGCGCCGCTGTGGCGGGAGGATCCGATCGACCTCGCCGAGTCGATGCTGGACGCCGGCTTCGAGATCCGGATCGTGCAGGTGGCCGCCTACGGGCTCGACGAGTCGTGGCTCGGCCGGCGGTACGACGCGGCGGCGCTCGCCGAGCTGTGCGACCTCCGCGAGGAGTACGGCGTCCACCCGCTCGGCGAGGGCGGCGAGTTCGAGACGTACGTCGTCGACGGCCCGCACATGGACCGCCGGATCGACATCGAGTACAACACCGTCTGGGAGGGCGACCGCGGTCACGTGGCGATCCGCGACGCGTACCTGGCGTAGCGTGCTCCGGTGTCGCCCGTCGCCGGCCGCCGTTTCGCCTTCCAGTTCTTATAAGACCGCGGGGGCGGTAAACGGGGGTAATGGAGCTCGGTTCGCGAGACGCGTTCGCCCGGATGGGGACGCTCGGCATCGAGGAGGAGTTCTACATCGTGGATGCCGACGGCCGCCCGACATCGGGAACCGACGACCTCGTCTACGGCCGCGACCCGCCGCCGGCGGTCCCGGAGGGGTTCGACCACGAGCTGTTCCAGTGCACGATCGAGGCCCAGACGGGGATCGTCGAAGACCCGTCAAACGCCGGGGACGCGCTGTCGACGGTCCGCGAGGCGCTCGTCGAACACGCCGCCGAGGACGGGTACCAGATCGCCGCCGCGGGGTTACACCCCGCCGCCGACTGGCGCGAGCTCGAACACGTCGAGAAGCCGCGCTACCGGTCCCAGCTCGACCGCATCCAGTACCCGCAGCACCGCAACACCACGGCCGGGTTACACGTCCACGTCGGCGTCGACGACGCGGACAAGGCGGTGTGGATCGCGAACCGGCTCCGGTGGCACTGTCCCGTGTTGCTCGCGCTGTCTTCGAACTCCCCCTTCTGGTGTGGCTTCGACACCGGGCTCGCGTCGGCCCGCGCGAAGATCTTCGAGAACCTCCCGAACACCGGCGTCCCCTCGGCCTTCGAGGACTTCGACGCCTTCCAGCGGTACGAGCGCCGGATGGTCGAACAGGGTTCGATCGCGGACCGCGGCGAACTGTGGTTCGACGTGCGTCCTCACACCGGCCACGGCACCGTCGAGGTGCGCGCGCCGGACGCTCAGCGCGACCCGGCCGTCACCCTGGCGCTCGTCGAGTACGTCCACGCGCTGGTCGTCGACTACGCCGAGCGCTACGCCGACGGCGAGTCCGGCTCGGCGCTGCGCCGCGAGCTGTTGGACGAGAACAAGTGGCGCGCGGTCCGTCACGGCCACGACGCGTCGTTCCTCGACCGCGACGGCGAGGGGACGACCGCCCTCGGCGACGTCGTCGACCGGGAGTGCGACCGGCTCGGGATCGACGGGATCCGCGGCGTGTACGACGCCGAGAGCGGGAGCGAACGCCAGCGCCGCCTCCGCGAGGAGCAGGGGCTCGACGCGCTCTGTGCGGACCTGCTCCTGTCGCCGTGAGCGACGCTCGTCGTTCTGGGACCCGGTCACCCTCGAGCACGACCCCGAACAGTCCGTTCCGTCGGAACGAAAGCGACGAGAAACGCTTTTGGGCGCGGGGACCCCAGATTCCGGTATGACAGCGGACGACACCGACGACGGCGCGGACGACGCCACCGACGCCGCCGGGTCGGCCGGCGACGAGTCGCCCGCGGAGCGCACCCGCGAGGAGCTCCGCAGGACGCGGGAGCGGCTCGGAGAGGGCGCTGACAAGGCCGTCCGGGAGTTCGACGACAACGTCGTCGACCTGCTCGCGTGGCTGCTCGACACGGAGACGCGCGCCCGGATCTACGTCTACCTCCGGGAGCACCCGCAGAGCACCAGCGACGAGGTCGCGGACGGGACCGGTCTCTACCCGAGCACCGTCCGGGAGGCACTCGCGGAACTCCACGAGGAGGGAACGGTCGTGCGCGACAAACGCGAGTCGAGCGGCGCCGGGAACAACCCCTACGAGTACGAGGCGATCGCGCCGAGCGAACTCGTCCGTGGGGTCGTCGGCGACGTCCAGCGCGAGTTGAACGCCGTGTTCAACCTCGACCGCCGACTGGGCGGTGAGTCGCGCGAGGAAGACCCGGACCCGGTCCGGATCTCCGTCGGCGACGCGGACGAGGACCCTTACGGCAGCGACATCGCGGACGGCGACACCACGAACGACGACACCACGGACGACGATACCGCAGACGACGACCGCGACACATAAGCGCGGCGCGCGATCCACCGGTGCGTTTTAATTCACTGGGCCTCGAAGGAACGCGTATGCCCCAGGTGCATCTCGACGACGAGACGATCGAGCGCCTCGACGCGCTCCGCATGGACGACGAGGAGTACGACGAGATCATCAGCGAACTCATCAACATCTACGAGGCGGAGGAACTGACCCTGTTCCGCGGCAGCGACTTCGAGTGACGGCGTCCGCGCGTCCCGTCCCGTCTCCCCTATCTCTCCGGTCGACGCCCCGACCCCTTCACTCCTGATAGCTGACGCGGACCTGTTCCCACTTGCCGACCTCCACCAGGTGCGCCTGTAGCTCGTCGGCGTACTCCTGGACGAGCCGCTCGGCGGCTTCGAGTTCCTCGTCCGACGAGCCGCTCTCTCCGCCGCCGAACCCGAGCGCGCCCTTGACCGCGTCGACGAGCCCCCCGCTCGAGTTCCCGTCGTCTCGTTGCTCCGGAGCGCCGCCCATCGACGCCACCTGCGACCGGACGTTCTCTAGCTCCGGCATGATCGCCGGAAGGCTCGAGGTGTCGGCGACGAGCCGAGCGGCTTCGTCGTCGTCCGGGTTCTCGATCTCGAACTCGGTCGCGGTCATGATCAACCCCCACTCCTGGCTGGAGAACCGTGAGGCCTCGACGCGGTCGTTGAACTGGTTGTCGACGGTCATCCGCTCTCCGACGATCGCGTCCATCCACTCGCTCATGTCACCCTCTTCGTCGGTCGCGGTAAAAAGCCCGTCCCCCGCTGGAGCAGCCGTCGCCGACGCCGTGGGACCGTTCCCAGCGGCGTGGAGTTCGCGGGTCGTTTTATACCGTCGGTCCCGTGGCACCCACATGAGCCATCGAACGCGCCGGACGCTCCTCTCCGGCGCCGGTTCGGCTGTCGTCGTCGCGCTCGCGGGCTGTACGGACGCCGCGTCGCCCGGGAGCGGAGACGACGGCGCGTCCGAGCGGGTCGACCGGACCGGCGCTGACACCGTCACGGTCACCGTCGGTGCCGGCGACGGATTCGCGTTCGCGCCGAAGCACGTCGCCGTCGACCCCGGGACAACCGTCGTCTGGGAGTGGACCGGTAAGGGAGGCGGCCACAACGTGGTCGCGGTCGACGGAGCGTTCGAGTCGGCACTCACCGACGAGGCGGGGTTCACCTTCGAACACGCGTTCTCGGAGACGGGGCTCTTCGAGTACGTCTGTACGCCCCACCAGACGCGCGGGATGGTCGGGAGCGTCGAGGTCGTCGAGTAGACGGTCGGGAAGCGGCGAGGTCATCGAGTGAGCCGACCGAACGGTCGAGTCCGGCGAACCGGGTCGCTGCCGCGGTCGACAGACCGAAGCCCCGAGGCGACGAACCACCCCGTATGGCCGACCTACCGCTCGAACACGTCCACGTCGCGCCCGACGAAGAGACCGGAACCGACGGGTCCCCGGCCGTCTTCGTGCTCCACGGACGGGGCGCCGACGAGGAGGACCTGCTGCCGATCGCCGCCGAACTCCCCGACGACCTCCACGTCGTCAGTCTCCGGGCGCCGACCGGCTCCAGGGCGGGTACACGTGGTACGAGCTCGACCTCTCCGGCGGGGGGCTCGAAGAGAGCCAGCCGGACGCCGACGATTTCCGTCGGAGCCTCGACCTCGTCGCCGAGAGTCTCGACGCCGCGACGGCGGCCTACGACCTCGACGCCGACCGGATCGGACTCCTCGGGTTCAGCCAGGGAGCGATCACGAGCCTCGCGCTCGTCTTGGAGGACCCGGACCGCTACGCGTGGGTCGCGGCGCTGCACGGCTACCTCCCCGACTCGCACGCCGATCGCGTACCGGACGGCATCGCGGGCAAGCCGATCTTCGTCGCGCGGGCGCCGGCGACCGCGTGATCCCGGAGTCCCGGTCGGCCGCCGCCGCAGATCGGCTCGAAGCGATCGGCGCCGACGTCACCGAGGGCTCGTACCCCGGCGGTCACGGGGTCGGTCGACAGGAGCTCGCCGACCTCGCCGCGTTCGTCGAGACG
>NZ_WPCE01000164.1 GCF_009742825.1 Halorubrum sp. CBA1125 | reverse complement strand
GCGCGACCAACCGCGTCGACGCGATCGACCCCGCGCTCCGGCGGGGCGGCCGCTTCGACCGCGAGATCGAGGTCGGCGTCCCCGACCGCGACGGCCGCAAGGAGATCCTGCAGGTCCACACGCGGAACATGCCGCTCACCGAGGGGATCGACCTCGACGAGTACGCCGAGAACACCCACGGCTTCGTGGGGGCCGACCTCGAGTCGCTGGCCAAGGAGTCCGCGATGCACGCGCTGCGGCGCATCCGCCCCGAGCTCGACCTCGAGAGCGACGAGATCGACGCCGACGTACTGAACTCGATCCAGGTGACCGAGTCCGACTTCAAGCAGGCGATGAAGGGGATCGAGCCCTCCGCGTTACGCGAGGTGTTCGTGGAGGTCCCCGACGTCACCTGGGACGACGTGGGCGGACTCGGTGAGACCAAAGAGCGGCTCCGCGAGACGATCCAGTGGCCGCTGGAGTACCCCGAGGTGTTCGACCAGCTCGACATGGAGGCCGCCAAGGGGGTGCTGATGTACGGTCCCCCGGGTACGGGAAAGACCCTGCTCGCGAAGGCCGTCGCCAACGAGAGCGAGTCGAACTTCATCTCGATCAAGGGGCCCGAGCTGCTCAACAAGTACGTGGGCGAGTCCGAGAAGGGCGTCCGCGAGGTGTTCAGCAAGGCCCGCGAGAACGCGCCGACGATCGTGTTCTTCGACGAGATCGACTCGATCGCGACGGAGCGCGGGTCGAACACGGGCGACTCCGGCGTGAGCGAGCGCGTCGTCTCCCAGCTGCTGACGGAGCTCGACGGGCTCGAGTCGCTGGAGGACGTCGTCGTCATCGCGACGACGAACCGCCCGGACCTCATCGACTCCGCGCTGCTCCGTCCCGGTCGGCTCGACCGGCACGTCCACGTGCCCGTCCCCGACGAGGAGGCGCGCCGGCGGATCTTCGAGGTCCACACGCGGAACAAGCCGCTGGCCGACGACGTCGACCTCGACGCGCTGGCCCGCAAGACCGAGGGCTACGTGGGCGCCGACATCGAGGCGGTCGCCCGCGAGGCGTCGATGAACGCCTCCCGGGAGTTCATCGGCAGCGTCGCGCGCGAGGAGGTCGGCGAGTCCGTCGGCAACGTCCGCGTGACGATGCAGCACTTCGAGGACGCCTTACAGGCGGTGAACCCCAGCGTCACTCCCGAGACGCGCGAGCGCTACGAGGAGATCGAACAGCAGTTCAAGCGGTCCGAGGTCGACCGCACGGACGCCGAGCCCGGCACCGCGTTCCAGTAGGCGGACCGTCGGCCGCCCGGCGGTTCCTCCGCGCCGACCCGCTCCTCGTTCCCGCCCGCCGCTCTTCCGCGACGCGGCGGCGGCGCGCCGGTCAGATCACACCGAGCGTCGACAACAGGAACAGCGCGGCGACGACGACGATCCCGATCGTGATGAGCCGCCACGCGAGCGACAGGACGAACTTCCCGACGATGACCACGAGCGCGGCGGCGACCAGCGCGGCGAGCAGCTGGCCCATCGGGCTCCCGAGGAACCCGGCCTGTAGCGGTACCGACGTCGCGAGTGCGGCGGTCGAAGCGCTCATGTCGCTCTCCACGACGAGGATCCGCATAAGCCTGTGGGAGCCAGTACCTGTGGGTGTAGTATTCTGATAATTTCGCCCCGATCCATCCGTGATCGTGGATCGAACCTCGCCGGAGAGCGCGCGACCGACTGGCACGTTCGTCAATCTCCACGCCGAGGGACGGCGAACCGATACCCCTTCTGTTCCGGTGAAGATACCGTCCGAGTCTCTCGGTTTTTTGCTTCAGATATTAGTTTCACTCCGGTCTGCCTACGCTTATGTGTCCAGAACTCGTGGCTTGGTACCGTACTCGGATCTGCAGTCGATCGCACGGCAGATAGTTACATAACGGATCGAACAGATCGTCACCAATTCGGGCCGGGAGCGGAACACAAAAGGGCCCGCTGCGCCAGTGGACAGACACGACACATGAGCCAGAACGCACACCACCCGAGCGCGGGGGCCGTCGTATGAGCAGCGACGGCGTCGCCGCCGACGAACTGGAACTGCCGATCAAACGAACCACGGGCGAGACGATGGAGGAGCGTCTCACCGCCAACGCGTACCACAACATCCTGCCCGCGCGGTACCTCCGGAAGAACGCCGACGGCGAGCCGGTGGAAGACCAGGAGGAGCTGTTCGAGCGCGTCGCGAAGAACGTCGCGCTCGCGGAGGCGGTCTTCGAGGCCGAGAACCGCGACGTCGAGGTCACCGTCACGCCCGCCCAGCTGAAGCCCGACCACCCGCGCCGGGACGAGCTCGCCGAAGAGGTGTTCGGCGCCGGCGTCGCGGCCGCCGACGAGGCGGAGACGACGCTCACCGCCCACAACGTCAACAAGTTCGCGTACGACACCGTCGTCCCCGAGCTTCCCGAGGGCGTCCGCGAGCACGTCGAGGAGACCGCCGAGACGTTCCGCGAGGGGATGGAGAAGCTCTCGTTCATGCCGAACTCCCCGACCCTGATGAACGCGGGCGACGAGCTCCAGCAGCTGTCCGCCTGCTTCGTCGACTCGCCCGCCGACGACATCACCGACATCCACCAGACCGCCAAGGAGGCCGCGGAGGTCTTCCAGAGCGGCGGCGGCATGGGGTACGCGTTCTGGAAGCTCCGCCCCTACGGCGACGCGGTCGGCTCGACCGGCGGCATCGCCTCCGGGCCGATCACGTTTATGCGCACGTTCGACCAGATGTGCGAGACGATAGCCCAGGGGGGCGCGCGCCGCGGCGCCCAGATGGGCGTGATGCGCATCTCGCACCCGGACGTCATCCAGTTTATCCACGCGAAGAACAAGGACGTCTCGCTGGCTCACTCGCTGCGGCTGAACGACCCCGACGACTTCACGCACAACTCCTTCGCGGACGCCCTGGAGGAGGCCCGCGAGCTCATCGACGACGAGGGGCGCGTCCCCGAGCACCTCCGGAACGCCGTCGAGGGCCACCTCTCGAACTTCAACATCAGCGTCGGCGTCACCGACGACTTCATGGAGGCGCTCGCCGCCGACGAGGAGTTCACGTTCACCAACCCCCGCACCGAGGAGCCGCACGTCGCCACGCCGGAGACGAAGGAGCTGTACGACATGTTCGGGCTCGGCGAGCACGTCGAGGTCGGCGAGGTACTCTCCGTCCCCGCCGCCGACATCTGGGACCACATGATCGAGGGCGCCCACGAGAACGGCGAGCCGGGCGTCATCTACCTCGAACGGGTGAACAAGCAACATTCGTTCGACATCGAAGAAAATCCAAGTCATAGAATCCTCGCGACGAACCCGTGTGTGACCGGCGACACGCTGATCAGTACGGAAAACGGCCTCATTGAAGCCGAAGAACTCTACGAGCAGGGCGTCGCTCGCGACGTCGTCGTCGACGGCCGCCTCAGCGAGGAGACGCTCAAGGAAGCGAGCAGCGTCTACAAGACCGGCGAGAAGGACGTTTATAAGCTAACGACTGAGGAGGGTTACGAACTCCGTCTGACCGACGACCACCGCGTCATGACGGACGACGGATGGGTCGAAGCCGGCGATCTCGACGCGGGCGACACGGTTCACATCCAGAATCGGAAAGGCTCGTTCGGGCAGCACGGGACCGCGGCGGAAGGTCGCGTACTCGGCTGGCTGGTCGGTGACGGCCATCTCAAGACCGGTGAGGAGCGCGCCGTGCTCAACTTCTACGACGAGGACGCCGAGGTCTCCGAGTCGTTCGCAGCCGACGTGAACGAGGTCGTTCGCGACCCAGTCGGTAACGCCGACTACGAGGTCGGTGTCAACGAAATCGCCAGAGGCGACGACTACCGTGGCGCGCAGGCAGTCGAGCAGCGGATCCGCTCGACTCGGCTCTACGAGTACGCGGAAGAGGCCGGCTTAATCGACCAGAAGCATCAGGTTCCCGAAGCGGTGACACGCGGGAGCGAGGAGATGGCACGCGGGTACCTGCGTGCGCTGTTCTCCGCTGACGGCGGCGTTCAGGGGAACGTCGAGAAAGGCGTCTCCGTCCGGCTCACGAGTACCAGTACCGACCTGCTAAAACAGGTCCAGCAACTGCTGGTCAACTTCGGAATCTTCAGCAAGATCTACGAGGAGCGCCACGAGGCGGGCGTTCACGAGATGCCCGACGGGAAGGGCGGAACTGTGGAATACGATCGGCAGGCCGACCACGACCTCGTCATCTCGAAGGACAATCTCGTCCGCTTCGCAGAGGAGATCGGATTCCTCCTCGACTCGAAACAGGAGGCGCTCGACGAGCGTCTCGCGAACTACGACCGTGGTCCCTACAGCGAAGGGTTCGAGGCGACCGTCGAAGCGGTCGAATCCGACGGCCACGAGGCGGTCTACGACCTGACCGAACCGGAGACGAGTTCGTTCGTCGCGAACGGGCTCGTGGTTCACAACTGCGGAGAGCAGCCGCTCGAGGAGTACGAGGCGTGTAACCTCGGCCACATCAACCTCTCGACGCTCGCGGCGCAGGACGCGCCCGACTGGCGCGTCTGGGCCGACGAGCACGCCGACGCGTACGACTCCGAGGAGGCGGCCATGGCGGCGTTCTTGGAGGAGGCGATCGACTTCGAGGCGTTCGACGAGCGGATCGACTACGGCACCCGCTTCCTCGAGAACGTCGTCACCATGTCGGACTTCCCGGTCGACGAGATCGAACAGAAGGTCCGCGACATGCGGAAGATCGGGCTGGGAATCATGGGGCTCGCGCAGCTGTACATCCAGCTCGGCGTCCGGTACGGCTCCGACGCGGGCAACGAGATCGCTCGCCAGCTCATGACCCACATCAACCACCGGTCGAAGCTCGCCTCCCACGAGCTCGCGAAGGAGCGCGGCACGTTCAACGACTGGGCGGACTCGAAGTACGCGAACCCGACCGAGTACCGCGACTGGTTCGAACACTACACCGGGCTCGACCCCGACGAGTGGGCCGACGGCTTCCCCGTTCGCAACCACAACACGACGACGATCGCGCCCACGGGCACGACGTCGATGATCGGCAACACGACCGGCGGCTGTGAGCCCATCTACAACGTCGCCTACTACAAGAACGTCTCCGACGACGTGCAGGGCGACGAGATGCTCGTGGAGTTCGACGACTACTTCCTGCGCACGCTGGAGGCCAACGACGTCGACGTCAAGGCGGTCAAAACGGAGGCGCAAGAACAGATGGCGACGAACGAGTTCGACGGCGTCGACGGGCTGGAGACGGTGCCGGACGCCATCGGCGAGCTGTTCGTCGTCACGGGCGACCTCTCGGCGAAGGAGCACGCTGGCGTGCAGGTCGCGTGTCAGGCGGGGGTCGACTCCGCCATCTCGAAGACGGTCAACGCGCCGAACGACTCCACGGTCGACGACGCCAAGGAGGTCTTCGAGTACATCTACGAGAACGGCGGGAAGGGCGTCACCTACTACCGCGACGGCACCCGCTCGAAGCAGGTGCTCACGACCCGCGCGCAGAACACGGAGTTCGCCGACGAGAGCGAGGCGGCCGAGACGATCGTCGAGCAGATCGAGGAGGTGTTCGGCGGCGTCGAGGCGTTCCTCGGCAACGAGGACGTCCAGGCGGCGATCGACGCGGAGATCGCCGACCTGCTGGCGGCCAGCGAGCAGCCCCGGATCGACTACAGCGAGCGACGCCCGCGGCCGGACTCGCTGTCCGGCGTCACCCAGCGCGTCGAGACGGGCTACGGCAAGCTGTACGTCACCGTCAACGAGGACGAGAACGGCCGTCCGTTCGAGCTGTTCGCGAACATCGGTCACTCCGGGGGCTACACCAACTCCTTCACGGAGGCGCTCGCGAAGGTCATCTCCACCGCGCTCCGTTCGGGCGTCGACCCCGAGGAGATCGTCGACGAGCTGCAGGGTACCCGGAGCCCGAAGGTCGCGTGGGACAAAGGCGAGCAGATCCAGTCGATCCCCGACGCGATCGGCACCGCCCTGCGGCGGTACCTCGACGACGACGTCGACAAGGGGATCCCCCAACAGCAGAGCCTCGACGACGTCGAGCGCGACCTGGCCGAGGAGGCGACCTCGGACCAGCCGAGCCAGACCGACGGCGGCGCGATCGACGCGGGAGCGGCGACGGACGCGGACGGGGCCGACGGGCCGGAGTCGCCCGACGGTCCCGACGCGGACGGTGCCGAGGACGCGATACAGGAGCTGATCGCGGCCGGCGAGGCGCCGGAGTGTCCCGACTGCGGGAGCATGAACCTCTACTACTCCGAGGGCTGCAAGACCTGCGAGTCGTGCGGCTGGTCGGAGTGTTGAACCGCCCGCGACGGTAGCGGGAACCGGTTTCGGCGTTTTCCGCCGCTTCCCGGCGTTTTCCGCCGCTTTTGACGTCTGTCGCTGTTTTTCGACGCCGCCGCGGTTTCGCCTCGCAGACGCGGCGGTCTCAGTCGAGGACGACCAGCACGTCGCCCATGTCGACGCTGTCGCCCTCGGCGACGTGGACGCCGGTGACGGTGCCGCCGCGCTCGGCGACCACGTCGTTTTCCATCTTCATCGCTTCGAGCACGCAGACCACGTCGCCGGCGGCGA
>NZ_WPCE01000119.1 GCF_009742825.1 Halorubrum sp. CBA1125 | reverse complement strand
GGGGGACGGCGTCCCCGACGCGGTCCTCCTCACCGAGCGCGACGTGCTCGACCAGCTCCGCGAGCTGTCGGCGGGCGGATTCCGGATCGAACTCGCCGACGAACCCACGCGCTGTGGGGCCTGTAACGGGCCGGTCGAGCGGGTCGGCGACGAGATCGAGACGTTCGACGCCGTCGCGGCCGGCGAGAACGTCGGCGAGGTCGGCGAGGACGTCGCCGACGGCCAGCGGCTCTTCGAGCCGGGCCACGCCCTCCGACCGTCCGACCTCGGCCTCCTGAAATCCGTCGGTCTGGACGCGGTCCCAGTCTACGAGCGACCGACGGTCGCGGTGATCCCGACCGGCGAGGAGCTCGTCCAGTCCGACCCGGATCCGGGCGAGGTGATCGAGACGAACGGGCTGACCGTCTCTCGGCTCGTCGAGCGGTGGGGCGGGGAGGCCCGCTACCGCGACGTCGTCACCGACGACGAGTCGGCGCTCGCGACCGCGGTCACGGACGCCCTCGACGCCGACGTCGTCGTGACCACCGGCGGCTCGTCGGTGGGCGAACGGGACCTGATCCCGGAGGTCGTCGGCGACCTCGGCGAGGTGCTCGTCCACGGCGTCGCGCTCAAGCCGGGACACCCGGTGTGTCTCGGCGAGGCGGCCGGCACGCCGATCGTCTCGCTCCCCGGCTATCCGGTCGCGTGTATCGTCAACGCGGCGCAGTTCCTCCGACCGGTTCAAAAGCGGATCGGCGGGACGACCGCCGACCCCTTCCCGACGCGGCGCGCGCGGCTCGGCCGGAAGGTGCCGAGCGAGCCCGGTACGAGAACGTTCGCTCGCGTGTCGCTCTCGAAGGCGGGTTCGGACGCGGGGAGAGAGACGGGCTCGGACCAAGACGTGCAAGACGACTCTGCCGACGACCTCCCGGATGCGACGCCGACCCGCGCGAGCGGGTCCGGGATCCTCTCCAGCGTCGCGCTCGCGGACGGCTGGGTCGTCGTCCCCGAGCCCAGGGAGGGGCTCGACGCGGGCGAGGTCGTCGACGTGGAGCTGTGGGAGGTGACGCCATGAGCGACCGCAAGGAGTTCCGCGACCTCGCGACGCCCGACGCCGCCCGCGACGCGATAGCCTCGCTCGACCTCGCGCCGTCTCCGGAGTCGGTCCCGCTCGAGGACGCTCGCGGTCGCGTCCTCGCGGAGCGCATCGACGCCGCGATCGACGTGCCGGGATTCGACCGAGCGTCGATGGACGGCTACGCGGTCCGCGCCCGGGACACCTTCGGCGCAGACGAGGTCGACCCCGCCGAGCTCGACCTCGTGGGGACGGTCCACGCCGGCGCGGCGCCGGACGTGACGGTCGAGCCCGGGACCTGCGCCGAGGTCTCGACCGGCGCCGTCCTCCCCGACGGCGCCGACGCGGTCGTGATGGTCGAGCGCACCGACGAGGTCGGCGTCGGGTCCGACGGCGACGACCGCCCCGACCGGATCGCCGTCCGGACAGCCGTCGCCCCGGGCGACCACGTGATGAGCGCGGGAGCGGACATCGCCGCTGGCGCCCGCGCGCTCGGCCCCGGCACCCGGATCACCCCTCGCGAGATCGGCCTGCTCTCGGCGCTCGGCGTCGACGAGGTCCCCGTCGAGGGGCGCCCGCGCGTGGGGATCGTCTCGACGGGCGACGAGCTGGTGCGCCCCGGGGAGGCGCTCGACCCCTCGCGCGGCGAGATCTACGACGTGAACTCGACGACGATCGCCGCGGGCGCGAGGAGGCCGGCGGCGAGCCCGTCCTGTACCCCCACGCCGGCGACGACTACGACGAGATGGGACGGCTCCTCCGGAAGGCCGCGGACGAGTGCGACCTGGTCCTCTCTTCGGGGTCGACCTCGGCGAGCGCCGTCGACGTCATCTACCGCGTGATCGAAGAGCGCGGCGAGCTGCTCCTCCACGGCGTCGCCGTGAAACCCGGGAAGCCGATGCTCGTCGGCCGGCTCGACGGTACCGGTCCGGACGCGGCGGCCGACCAGCACGCCCACGAGTCCGCGTACGTCGGGCTCCCCGGCTATCCGGTGTCCGCGCTCACGATCTTCCGGACGTTCGTCGCGCCGGCGATCCGCGAGGCGGCCGGCCAGCCCGAGCCCGCCACGGCGACCGTGGAGGGACGGATGGGCGTGAGCGAGCGCTACGGCGAGGGACGGCTCCGACTGATGCCCGTCGGGCTGCTCGACGTCGGCGACGCGGCACCGGAGCACGACCGACCGCTCGTTTACCCGGTCGACAAGGGGTCTGGAGCGACGACGAGCCTCGTCGAGGCGGACGGCGTCGTCGCCGTCGACCCGGACACCGAGTACCTGGACGCGGGCGAACTCGTCGAGGTTCAGCTGTTCTCGCCGGACGTTCGCCCCCCGACGCTGCTCGGCGTCGGCGAGGACGATCCGGCGCTCAACCGCCTGCTCGACCGACTCGACTCTCCCCGGTACCTCCCCGTGGGCTCCCGCGAGGGACTCCGGCGGCTCCGCGACGGCGTTCCCGACGTCGCCGTCGTCGCGGGACCCGTCGACCGCGCGGTCGACGCGGTCGACATCGGCGGATGGACGCGCGAGTGGGGACTCGTCGTGCCCGGCGGGAACCCCGACGACGTGACCGGAATCGGATCGCTCGTCGACCGCGACCTCCGGTTCGTCAACCGGTCGACCGACTCGGGGCTTCGCCGGAGCCTCGACGCCACGGTCGATGACGTCGCCGCGGAGCGCTCCGTGTCGCGGGACGACCTCACCGCCCGGATCGACGGCTACGAGCTAACCGTCAAGGGGTTCGAGAGCCCGGTGCGAAAGGTCGTCGCGGGCGACGCCGACGTGGGGCTCGGCCTGCGCGAGACCGCGGACCGACTCGGCTGCGGCTTCGTTCCGCTTGGCGACCAGTCGGTGTCCGTCCGCGCGTCGCCCGCCCGCGCCGACCGAGAGTCGGTTCGGGAGTTCGGGGCCGTGCTCGGCGACGACGAGATCGACGCGCTCTTCGGTCGGTTGTCGGGATACTCGCGGGCGAGCCGGTAGGACTTGCGTCCGACTTCTTATCACGGATCACGAGCCAGCCCCTCCGTGACGTAACGAGTCGCCCGCGGCAACCGAGGCCGATGCCCGGCGCACCGCCGTGGGGAGCGGCCGCGCCGGCTGTTCGCCACACCTCCGCCCGTCGAGGCGCTCACCCTCTCCGATCGGGGTTCTCGACGGTCCCCTCAGCCGACGCCGAGCCGGATCGGGTCGTCGCTCGGTTCGATCGCGACCGACACCCGTTCCCCGACCGCGAACTCCCGGTTCGGACAGACGACTTTCGCGCCGTAGCCGCCGTCCCGAGCCGCGAACAGCGACAACCCGACCACCCGGTCGCCGTTCGCGAGGACGTCGACCGGCTCCCACGTCAGCCCGCGTCCGGCCCCACGGCCGACGAGCGCCCCGAGCAGCCGAACCGCCGCGTCGCCCGAGAGCGCCTCGAACGCGCCGCCGCCCGCGTAGTGGATCAGCCCGCCGTCGAGGGGGATCCCATCGTCGCTCGCGATCGCCGCGAAGGACCGTCCCGGATCCGGGTGTGTCGGCGCGTCGAGCACGACGTGCGCCGGTCCGCGCTCGACGACCGTGCCGGTCCCGTCCCACCCGACCGGCTCCACGTCGACGCCCGCCTCGACCGGGAGCGACCCGCTCGCCCGGAGCACATCCACGCCGGGTCCGCGGAAGCCGAGGTGGACGTGGTCGTCGACCCAGCGTCTGAAGAACCCCGATCGGACCGTCGTTCCGAGGGAGTCCCCGACGGCGACCCGTTCGCCAGCCGATATTTCGGGGTCCACGTGGAGCAGCCGGGCGACCGTCCCGGGTTCCGTGCCCGCCCGCCGACACCAGTGGTCGTCGAGGTCGACGACGATCAGGTGATCCTCGTCGACGGCGTACGACCGGTCCGGACAGCCGACGGTCCGCGTCTCGCGCACGACGCCCGAAACCGGCGAGGTGCCCGTCGATCCTTCGGGGTACAGGTCGATCGCACGTCCGTCGTCGTGTGCGGGATACGGCGAGTTGAACCGCGAGAACCGTCGGTACCGTGCGAGGACGTCCGACGGGAGCGTGACGGGCATCGTCGTCTCTCGACGGGCGCTCCACCGCCAAGTGCCCGTCGGAACCGGCGTTCGAGTCTCGACTCCCGACCGACTCAGCCGTCCGCGGGTTCGATCCCCTCGATCACGAACCGCGCGCCGCCCGATCTCGACTCCTCGACGGAGAGGCGCCAGCCGTGCGCGTCGGCGATGTCGGCGACGATCGCGAGTCCGAGCCCCGTCCCGCCGCCCAGCGACACGCCGCGTTCGGTCACCTGCGAGCGCTTGTTCGGCGGGACGCCCGGACCGTCGTCCGCGACGGCGAACGTCACCTCGCCGTCACGACGCTCGATGTCAACCGCCACGGCGACGTCCTCTCCGGCGTGTTCGATCGCGTTGCGGAACAGGTTCGTGACGAGCTGGTCGAGCCGGTCGCCGTCGGCGAGAACCGTCTCGTTCGGGCCGTCGACGGTCAGCGTCGCGTCCGCGGTCTCGAGCTGCGACCACACCCGTCGCGCCGTCCCCTCGAGCGAGACGCGGTCGAGAGCGTCGACCGACTTCCCGGCGGTCGCCAGCGACAGCAGCCCCTCGATCAGGTCGTCCATCCGATCGTGGGCCGCCGCGGCCCGATCGAGCGCCTCGTCGCCGCCGTCGCCGTGACGGGCCAATTCCACGGCTGCGGTCGCCGCGGCCAGCGGGTTCCGGAGGTCGTGCGAGACGACGCCTGCGAAGTCCTCGAGCCGGTCGTTCTGGCGTTCGAGTTCCGCCTCGCGGCGCTTCAGTTCGCTCTGTCGCCGCTCGCGGGCAGTCACGTCCCGGAGCAGGAACACCCGTCCGCGTTCCCGTCCCCGCGCGTCGGTGATCGGGTCCTCCTGTACGTCGTACTGTCGGCCGTCGACGGTGAGTGGACGTTCGGAACCCCTCACCAGCTCCGGGAACGTCTCGGACAGCGCCGTCCCGACTCCATCTGCCGGGAGGATGGCCTCGGCAGCGGGGTTGAGGTCGCGGATCTCGCCGTCGGACCCGGTCACGATCACCGGGTCCTGCATCACCTCGACGGCCGTGTCCCGGGCGGCGACCGCGGCGTCGAGCGTCCCCAGCCAGAAGACGGCTCCGTACAGGGAGACGCCGTGGAGCACGATCGCTGGGGGATACCACTCGAGGTTCGCGTAGCTCCCGAAGTCGACGACCGTCGCGATCCCCGCGAGGAAGGGGAACAGCGTTCCGAGGAGGAGCACGAGCGTCTGGAGCCGGTAGCGGTTCCCGGTCCGGCGGTACAGATCGACCACGACCAGGACGCCCGCGACGCAGAGTCCGTAGGCGTACAGTAGGAAGGCGATCCCCGCGGGGCCGAGCCCGAACGAGAGCAGCGTGAACGGCCCCTCCACGACCGGCGTCACCGATCGCCGCGCGAGCCCGTGGGTCCCGCTTGACCACGCGAGTAGCACCCAGGCGAACGCCGGGACCGCGAGCGCGACGATTCGGTTCTCCGTCAACCACCGGTCGCGCCCGGCGAACGCCGCCGCGAAGATGACCCAGACGACGGGAATCGCCGCGAGTAGCGGCGTCGAGAGTTCGAGCGCGGCGTGCATCGCGAGCGTGTTCTCGGCGGCGATCCGGACCGCGTACAACAGCGAGATAGCTCCCCCGCACAGCAGGTACGCCGCGATCGCCGTCCCGCTCGGTTCGTCGTGGTCGACCCACGCGACGCCTCCCAGTCCCACGCCGACGACCCCGGCGAGCAGGCTCGCTGTGAGGTACGCCTGCACGGGTAGCGCCCCGAGGTCGCTCATCGGTTCGGTCTCCGTCCGAGTGCAGCAAAACCTTTGTGTCACGCGTCGGCCGAGCGCCGCAAGCGGCTTGTCGGCGCGGACCGTTCGTCGCCGTATGCGCGTGTACCGCGGACGCGGGGTCGATCCCGAGGCGGACCGCGAGCGGACCGCGGTGCTGCTGTCGACCGCGGCCGACGGGATACCGGCCGTCCGCGTCTGGGCGCCCCCCAGACAGGTCGCGTTCGGCCGACGCGATGCGGCGGCGACGGCTTCAATCGAGCGAAGCGGCTCGCGGCGGCTCGCGGGTTCCCGACGGTCGAACGCGACGTCGGCGGGCGGGCCGTCGCGTACCCGGGGCGCACGCTCGCGTTCGCGCTCGCCGTCCCGCTCGTGGACGACGGTCGCGGATCGATACGCGAGCGATACGACCGCGCGACCGAGACGGTCGTCGCGGCGCTCCGTGGACTCGGCGCCGACGTCGTCTCCGGTGAGCCGTCTGCGTCGTTCTGTCCCGGCGACCACTCGGTCCGCGTCGCCGGCGGAGGAAAGGTCGCCGGGATCGCCCAGCGGGTCCGGACTGACGCCGCGCTGGTCGCGGGCTGTCTCGTCGTGGACCCGGAGGAGGCCGCGGCGCTCGCCGCCGTCACCGCCGCCGTCTACGACGCCCTGGGCGTCCCTTTCGACCCAGCCGCCGTCGGAAGCGTCGCGGCGGCGGGCGGTCCGTCGGAACCGGACCGGGTGGCGCGGGCGCTGGAGGACGCGTTCGTCCACGGTCCGCTTGGCGACGGACGCCGCCGCGTCGAGCGCGACGACCCGACCGCGTGAGCCGCCGCGATCCCGTCCGAGGCGCGCCGGACGGTCGGATCGGACGGATCGCGGTTTCGACGTGCTTTTTATTCGCGGGGGTCTCGGTTCGCGCATGGCCGAATTCAAAGTCGTCATCGCCGACCCCGAAAGCGGCGAGACGTTCCAGCGCGAGATCGACGGACAGGACGCGAACCGCTTCCTCGGCCGCGAGATCGGCGACGAGATCGGCGGCGACGCCGTCGGGCTCTCCGACCACACGATCGCGATCACCGGCGGCTCAGACGAGACCGGCCGTCCGATGCGCGAGGACGTCTCCGGCACCCGCCTGAAGGAGCTGCTGTTGGAGGGCGGCGTCGGGTTCGACCCCTCTCGCGACGGCGAGCGCAAACGGATCACCGTTCGCGGCCGCGAGATCGACGACGACGTCGCGCAGATCAACGTCTCCGTCGTCGACGGCGAGGGCGACGTCGCCGCCGCGTTCGGCGAGGGAGACGACGACGCCGACGAGGAGTAAGGTCGGTTCTCGGTGCCCCGCGTCCCCTCCGACGACGAGGGCGTCGCGTCGGTGCGCGTCTCGCTCGCCCGGAGCGGCGGCACTCGTCGTCCCTGCGTCCGGCTGCCCGCGGACGACGAACTCGACGCCCGCGTCGAGTCCGGGTCCTGTGAATCGCTTGAGCCGGCCGACGGCGACGTCGTCCGTGTCGTCTTCGACCGCGAGAAGCGGTACGCCCCCGTCCGGGGGGACAGCCGCGGCCGATTGATCCGCGGGGCGTACGACAACCGCCGGCTCGCGCGGGAACCAGGCGAGGGGACGAACCGGCTCGCGGCGTGGCTCGACGCCAACGGTCGAGAGCCGGGCGACAGCGTCGTCCTCGACGTCGTCGTCCCCGGCGAGCTGTACGGGCTCCGGAACCCCGGGGAGCGGACGGTGTACGAGGCGACCCGCGGCCCGCGGTCGTCGCTGGCGGACATCGCGCGCGACCTCGACGGCTGAGTTCGGACCCGACGGTCGGATCGCTTATTCTCGCCCGCCCCCGACGTCGACGCATGAGAGAGGTCGACGCGGATCTGACGACGCTCGACCGCGCGATCATCAACGCTTTCCAGGGTGGATTCCCGGTCGTCGAGCGGCCGTTCGACCCGGCGGCGGCCGCGCTGCGGGATCGCGGCGTCGAGGTCACGGGAACCGAGCTGTGCGAGCGCGTCCGCGAGCTGGACGAAGCGGGGATCCTCTCGCGGTTCGGCGCGCTCGTCAACGCCGAGGAGATCGGCGGCGCGGCGTCGCTCGTCGCGATGCACGCGCCAGAGGACCGGTACGAGGAGATCGCCGAGACGGTGAACGGGTTCACCGAGGTCGCCCACAACTACGAGCGCGAGCACCCGCACCTCAACATGTGGTTCGTCGTGAGCGTCGCGGACCACCCGGACCCGGACAAGGACGGGAGCGACCGGATCGAAGAGGTGCTCGCCGAGATCGAGGCTGTCACCGGTCAGGAGACCTACAACCTCCCGAAACAGCGGGAGTTTCACGTCGGCGCGAAGTTCCTCGTCGACGGCCCCGTCGCCGACGGCGACGTCGACCTGTCGGACCTCGGTCCCGACGTCTCGCCGAGCGATCGGTCGACGCTCACGCCGGCCGAACGCGACCTGGTCGTCGAGATCCAGGGTGGGCTGCCGATCACCGAGACGCCGTACGCGGACGTCGCGGACGCGCTCGCCGCCGACGTCGCGTGGACTGTCGAGACGATCAAGCGGTTCGAACGGGAGGGGAAGGTGCGTCGCGTCGGCGTCATCCCGAACCACTACGCGCTCGGGTACACGGAGAACGGGATGACCGTCTGGGACGTGCCCGAGGACGTCCTCGACGAGGTCGGGCCCGCGGTCGCGGACCTTTCGTTCGTCACGCACTGCTACAAGCGCCCCCGCCACGCCGGCGTCTGGGAGTACAACTTCTTCGCGATGACGCACGGGCGGACCGAGGCGGAGAGCGAGCGGCGCATCGCGGAGGTGAAGTCCCTGATGGACGAGTACTGGGACGTCACGGAGAGCGACTGGGACACGCTGTTCTCGACGCGGATCCTGAAGAAGACGGGTGTCCGTATCGCGGACCGCGCGGAGAGCAACACGACGTGACCCAACAGTACTACGACTCGTGATCCCACTGTACCACGACTTCGCGGACGAGACGGTGCTCGTGTTCGGCGGCGGCCCCGTCGCCGCGCGGAAGGCGTCGCGGTTCGCGGCGGAAGCGCGCGTCGTGATGGTGAGTCCCGCGTTCGACGATCGGACTATCGCCCTCACCGAGGGCGTCGACCCCGGAGACGAGTCGGACCGACCCGCCTCGGCGGCCGGCCCGTCCGTCGAACTGGTCCGCGCCGCTCCGGAACCCGACGCGGTCCGCGGCTGGATCGACCGGATCGCGCCCG
>NZ_WPCE01000181.1 GCF_009742825.1 Halorubrum sp. CBA1125 | reverse complement strand
CGAGGACGGCGAGGTCGTCGACTTCTCGGCCGAGGCCGGCGAGGACGCGCTCGCGAGTGTCCTCGACACCGACCCCGGCGCCCGCCGGCTGGGCGAGCTCGGGATCGGGATGAACCGCGGCATCGACCGCTTCACCGACTCGATCCTCTTCGACGAGAAAATGGGCGACACGGTCCACCTCGCGGTCGGCCGCGCCTACGACGCCTGCCTCCCGGCGGGCGAGTCCGGCAACGACAGCGCCGTCCACGTCGACATGATATCGGACGTGAGCGCCGACTCGCGGCTGGAAGTCGACGGCGAGGTGATCCAGCGGAACGGCCGGTTCCGGTGGGAGGAGGGCTTCGAGGGCTGACCGTTCGGACTCGTCGCCAGCGATACGATATTTAACCGACTGCGGGCGGTGGCGCGTGCCTGCGAGCGTCCGCAGGACGCGAGGAGCACGCGTGAGGGAGTCGCTGGCGGCGACCGCCGCCAGCGACGAGGCTGGGGAGGCGTGAGGTGCGGTTGCGGTGCTGTGTGGGATGGGACTCAAAGGGGCAGTCGCCGGCGGCTCCGCCGCCGGCTGCCAGAGGCGCGTAGCGCCTCGCTGTCGCGAGGACGAAGACGGGCGACGTAAGGACTGCAGGGAGCAAGCAACGCGAGCGACTGAGGACCGTGGTTCGAGAGAGCGGAGCTCTCTCCGTCATCACGAGACGGCTTCGCCGTCTCGAACGACAACGAGCCCATCGAGTCCTCGCGACTGGGGCTTTGGCGGTGGTTACCGCGTCATCGACGTATAAACACCCACGACAGTGTCCGAATACGACGTATGAACGCCCGACGGCAACTCCAAGGACGACTCCGTCTTACCGCAGCGCGTCCAGCTCGAACTCGAAGGCGGCGACGGGCACCTCCAGGTCGTGCTCGACGAGCACCGCGGGATGCACCTCGCCGATCACGCCGACGCGCTCGCCGTCGATCGCCACGTCGGCGGCCCGCCCGTCGATGAACGAGGGGTGTTCGGTGCGCGGCGTCTCCAGGTCGGCGCCGAAGTCGTCACAGACCGCCTGGAGCCGTCCCTTCGCGGCCTCGTAGGAGGCGTCGCGCCGGGCGACCGCGCCGGCGACGTGACGGGTCTCGGCGACGTTCGTGTTCTCCGTCTCGTCGCGCTCGGCGACGAATCCGACCTCCGCGACGTCCTGCGGGTATGCGTTGTGGGTGTTCCGCTCCAACAGCATCACGAGCGACGGGAGCGCCCAGGTCCGTAGCTGGGTGTACTCCTCGCTGTACGGCTCGGTGATCTCGACGGGAGCGCCGCCGCCGAAGACCCCGTCTCCCTCCACCGCGGCGCCGCCGGTCCCGGGCTCGATCCGCATCCGCTCGTAGTTCTCCGCCCCGCTCGTCATGTGGAAGTTGAGCAGGTCCTCGAAGCCGAGCCCGACGAGGCTCGTCCGGACCGCGTCCTCCAGCCGCGAGCGCTCGTGGCGACCGCCGACGGTGCCCACGTCGGGGTACCGCGGCGTCAGCTCGTCGAAGCCGTGCGCGCGCCCCACGTCGTCGACGAGGTCCATCGGGTGGAGCACGTCGACGCGGTACGGGGGGATCTCCACCTCGTAGGTCACGTCCTCGCCGAGGGTGTACGCGGCGTCGAGCCCGGCGCGCTCGAAGCAGTCGACCACGTCCTCGGGCTCGAAGTCGACGCCGAGCAGCGTCTCGATCCGGTCGTGGGTGACGGACTTCTCGTCGATCTCGAGGTTCGGGCGGACCAGCTCCGGGCCGTACTCGCTCGGGTAGGTCGTGCCGTCGGCGTACTCGACCTCGACCGCCTCGATCGTCGCGCCGCGGGCCGACAGCGCGTAACAGACGATCGTACACATCTTGTCGATCGTCCACTGGTCGGTGCCGGTGAGCTCGACGAACAGCTCGCGGGAGCCCGTGTCCACCTCGGTCCGTCGGCCGTTTATCACCGGCGGGAACGAGAACAGGCCGAGCTCGTCGTAGATCGCCGGGTAGCGGTCGAGGTCCGCAACGAGGTCGGCGTACGTCCGCCCCGTGTCGTGGGCGTCGAGCACCTCGGCCGGCGTCAGCTCCGCGTCGGCGTCGAGCGGGACGAACGTGTCGCCCTCGGGGTCGACGCCGCGGTAGGTGATCGAGCGCTCGGCGCCCTCGCGCATCGGCGCGCCCTTCAACATCGCGAGGTCGTGGATCCCGATCGCGCCCTTCGCGCGGCCGCGTCCCATCGTGGCGTGGAGCTTCTCCTGGAGCTGGATCAGCGACTCCAGCCCCGCCTCGTCGAGGTCGACGCCGCGGATCACGGCGCCGGTGACGTACGGGCGCTCGTCGGGCACCGACTCGTCGACCTCGATCGTCCACTCGGGGTCGTTGGTGTCGGGGACGTACACGCCGCGGTCGTCGCCGTAGTGGTACCGCAGCGACCGGGCGACCCCCTCGACGGAGAGCCGGTCGAGCCGGTCGGGCGCGAACTCGAACTGCAACAGGCCGTCGTCGGTCTCCCCCTCGAACTCCAGGCCGAGCCCGAACAGGTCTTCTTTGAACTCCTCGTCGGTCGTCTCCCCGTGTCCGGTGAGCTCCCGCAGTTCGTCGGGGTCGACGTCGACGACGGGCATCAGTAGCTCACCTCCGCGTGCCGCAGGAAGTCGATGTCTGCCAGGGTCCCGTGGAGGTCGCGGATGTCCTCCGCGCCGGTGGTCAGCATCGCCAGCCGCTCTAAGGCCAGCCCCCACGCCATCACGTCGCAGTCGACGCCGAGCGGGCCGGTGACCTCCTCGCGGAAGACCCCCGAGTTACCGATCTCGATCTCCTCGCCCGTTTCAGGGTGTTCGCCGAACAGCTCGAAGGAGGGCTCGGTGTAGGGGTTGTAGTGCGGCTTGAACCGGATGTCCGTGATCCCGAACTGCCGGTAGAACTCCTCGAAGGTGCCCATCAGGTCCCGGACCGAGAGGTCCTCGGCCATCACCCACCCCTCGATCTGGAAGAACTCCAGGAGGTGCGTCGGGTCGAGCGTGTCGTTGCGGTACACCTTCTCGACGGAGAAGTACCGCTGGGGCGGCTCCAGCTCCGCGCCCGCGATCCCCGAGAGGTACCGCATCGACAGCGAGGTGGTGTGGCCACGGAGGGCGACCTCGCGGGCGAACTCCTCGGACCACGGCGAGTGGTAGCCGTCGCCGTCGTCGCCCCAGCCGTCGCGGTGGGCGCCCTCGACGCGCTCGATCAGCTCTGCGGGGATGTCGTCCATCGGCGGGACGTCGAGCGCGAACCGGTCCCAGTGGGTCCGCGCCGGGTGGTCCTGCGGCATGAACAGACAGTCGTTGATCCAGAAGTCGCTGTCGGCGTGGGGGCCCTCCATCTCCTGGAATCCCATGCGACGAGCACGTCCTTCACGCGGTCCGCCGTCCGGCGGAGCACGTGTTTCCGGCCGCCGCGGGCCGTCTCGGCCTCGGCCTCCACGTTGTACGCGGCGAACTCGACGTCGCGCCACTCGCCGCTGGCGAGCAGCTCCGGCGTCAGCTCTGTCGCCGTCTCGGTCGCCTCCACGCCCGTCATCAGGGCGTCGACGCCGTCGTCCGTGAGCGTCACCGTCCGGGTGACCGACTCGTCGACGGCGACGAGCCCGCGGGCCTCGAGCCGATCGACCACGGCGTCGTCGACCGCAGGGGCCTCGCCGGCGGCGACCGCCGCGAGCGCCACGGCCTCTGGGTCCGCGTCCGGGTCCGCGTCCGGGTCGATTGACAGCTCGCCGCCGTCGACGCTCCCGAACCCCCTTCCGCGCGAAGTTGGCCAGCGCGATGTCGACCGCCGGGCCGTCGAGACCCGCCTCGCCGATAACGCGCCCCATCGAGACCGGCTCCGCGTCGGCGCCGAGCGCGACTCCGGCGCGGTAGAGCCGCGTCTCCGGGAGCCCAGCGTCGACGTAGTCACGCCCCTCGTCGGTGAGTTCGAGCGTCTCGGCGGCCGACTCCGCCACGTCGATCAGCCCCTCGTCTCGGAGGTCGAAGGCGGCGCCCGTGACGGTCTCGGGCTTCAGTCCAGTCTCCGCGGCGATATCGTCCACCGTCCGTTCGTCCGTCGCGCTCGCGGCTTCGAGCACCGCGAGCTGTCGTTCGGGGAGTCGCATTCGAGTTGTCCGTATAGGCGGTTGGCTGGTTGGTAACGGTTCCGGGATGGACACGACACACCGCCCACCGAGATCGACACGGAACTCGTATATCATATACGATAATTAGGGAGAGTGTTTATATGTGGTCTTCGTGTAGGGAGCGTATGAGTAGTGCTACGAGGGATGCGAGCGAGTCCGACGGCGTCACCGGGACGGCGCGGGTCAGCCACGCGCCGGACGGCCCCACGCCGAGTCTCGCGGTCGTCGAAGCGATCGCCGACCTCGCCGGCGTCGATTCTCTCGATCTCCTCGAGGAAGGTGTCGCCCTGTACGACCACTTCGACCCCGACGCGCTCGACGCGCTCGTCTCCGGCCGGTCCGACGTCGACGTCGACGTGACCGTCGCCGACTACGAGGTCCACGTCGACGCCCGCGAGGTCGTCGTCCGGCGGCACCGGAACTGAGGCGCTCGACCGCGCTCCGGCCTCGCCGTTCTCAGCCGCCGTTCGCCGCACGCTCGCGCAGCCGCGCGATCCGGTCGCCGAGCGGCGGTTGCACCTCGAACCAGGTCGACCAGTCGCCCGTCTCCGGCTCGACGCCGCGGATCGCGGCGACGCGCTCGAACGCGTCGGCGACGAGCGAGGCTCCGACCCGATCGGCGGCGCGGGCGTCCGCGGCGTACTGCACGCGCCTGCCGGCCCACAACGCCGCGAGCCCGACGGCGACGAGCGAGGCGAACCCCGCGTCGAAGGAGACGACCGTCGTGACGATCGCGGCGAGGATCGCGAGCACCGCCCCGACCGCTACCGCCCGGAACTCGCCGTAGCGGGTCTCGACTCGTCCGGCCTCGGCCGCGAGCAGCCCGACCGAGACGTCCTCCTCGAGCGCGTCGAGCACGTCGTCGGTGACGAACAGCACCCGGCGGCCGGGCGGACCCCGGACCGCGACCTCGGCCGACCGCCCGTCTCCCGCGCCGTCGTCGGGCCTCCCTTCCTCGCTGCCGGACGCTCCAGCGCCGCCGGTCATCCGCTCGATCGCGACCCGTTCGACGTCGAGCCCGGCGCGGTCGCGGAGGGCCGCCAGCTGTGCCCGCTCGGCGTCCGTCGGCTCCCGGAGATCGCGGAAGCGGTCGGCGGCGTACAGCGGGCCGACCTCGACGACGAGGGCGGCGAGAACGGCGACAGCGGCGAGCAGGGCGAACGCGAGCATTCGTCCGCCGTTGCGCCTCGAAACGGGTAAAGCGACGCGGTTCGCCGCCGTCTGGCGGAACCGGTCGCTCACTGCCGATCGGAACCGGTCGCTCACTTCGGAACCCGGCTGGCCAGCTCCCGGATCGCCGCCGCCGCGTCGCTGTCGGGCGCGGCGTCGACGACCGGACGCTCCGTCTCGACCGACCGGCCGACGCGGGGGTCGGCGGGGACGTACCGGAGACGGGCGCTCCGAGCGCGTCGGCGATCGCCGCGGCCGGCGGGTCCGCAGTCGTCCGATTGACCGCGCAGCCGACGAGCCCGGCGCCCAGCTCGCGGGCGAGCTCCCGGGTACGGACCGCGTCGGCCAGCGCGAACGCTCGCGGCGAGACGACCAGCAGGCAGGCGTCGGCGGCCGCGAGCGGGACGCCGGCGTCCGC
>NZ_WPCE01000205.1 GCF_009742825.1 Halorubrum sp. CBA1125 | reverse complement strand
TCGCGGTCGCGGACGACGCGTCGCGGCTGTACCTCTCCGTGACCGACGCCGGGCCGCAGGACCTCGCCGACGTGGTCTCGGCGACTCCGGGCGTCTCCGACCCCCGCGTCGTCGAGACGCGCGAGAACGGGTGTTCGGCGTCGGTGCGCGTCGACGGCGGCTCGGTGGTACGAGCGCTCATCGAACACGGCGCGACGGTCCGAGACGCGACGGCGACCGACGGCGAGGTCCGCGTCGTCGGGGACCTCCCAGAGGGGACGGACGTGCGTCCCGTCGCCGACGGGCTCCGCGCCGCCTTCCCGGACGTTCGGCTCGCTAGCAAGGAGTCCGTCGCGCGGTCGCCCGCCACCGAGTCCTCCTTCCGCGAGGGGATCGCGGACCGGTTCACGGACCGCCAGTGGGCGGCGCTGTCGGCCGCGTACCACGGCGGGTACTTCGACTGGCCGCGCGGGAGCACCGCCGAAGAGGTGGCCGACGCCATGGAGGTCTCCTCGCCCACGTTCCACAACCACCTGCGAAAGGCCCAGCGCGCCCTCCTCGACGGGCTCTTCGAGGACGGACGGCGCCGATAGCGCGGCGAAGTCGACCGCTCCCGATCGGTCTTCCCCGCGACCGCCCCACATCTATCACGATTTTTTCCTATTTAGCGTGAGCGTTTATATGTCGAGATCGATTGAGTACGACTGTACCATGACAGAGGGAGACGGTCAACTGGAAGCGAGATTGGAAGAGCAGGCGGTGTTCGAACCGCCCGAGTCGTTCGTATCGCAGGCGAACGAGTCGGACCCGGACCTCTACGAGGAGTTCGAGGAGAACTGGCCGGAGTGTTGGGAGACGGCCGCCGACCTTCTCGACTGGGAGACCGGCTACGACCAGGTGCTCGACGACAGCGACCCGCCCTTCTACGAGTGGTTCACGGGCGGGGAGCTCAACGCGTCCGCGAACTGCCTCGACCGACACCTCGACGAGCGCGGCGACGAGGCCGCCATCGAGTGGGTCGGCGAGCCCGTCGACGAGGACGACCGCACGTACACGTACGAGGAGCTCCACCGCGAGGTGAACGAGTTCGCGGCCGCGCTCCGCGAGCAGGGCGTCGAGGAGGACGACGTCGTGACGATGTACATGCCGATGATCCCGGAGCTGCCGATCGCGATGCTGGCGTGTGCCCGGATCGGCGCCCCGCACAGCGTCGTGTTCGCCGGCTTCTCCGCCGACGCGCTCGCGACCCGGATGAACGCGGCGGACTCGGAGTATCTCGTTACGTGCGACGGGTACTACCGCCGCGGCGACCCGCTCGACCACCTCGAGAAGGCCAACGAAGGGCTCGCCGGCGTCGACCACGACACGACGACGATCGTCGTCGACCGGCTCGGACCGAACGGCGACGACTTCGGACACGACCTCGGCGCGGACCAGTTCGACTACCACGAGCTGGTCGACGAGCACGCGGGCGCGGAGGTCGAGCCGGTCACCCGCGACGCCGAGGACATGCTGTTCCTGATGTACACCTCCGGAACCACGGGGAAGCCGAAGGGGGTGAAACACACCACTGGCGGCTACCTCTCGTGGGTGTCCTGGACGTCGCAGGCGGTCCTCGACGTCAAGCCCGAAGACACGTACTTCTGTTCGGCCGATATCGGCTGGATCACGGGCCACTCCTACATCGTCTACGGTCCGCTCGCGCTCGGGACGACGACGATGATGTACGAGGGGACGCCGGACCACCCGGATCGCGACCGCCTCTGGGAGATAATCGAGGAGTACGGGGCGACCCAGCTGTACACCGCGCCCACCGCGATCCGCGCGTTCATGAAGTGGGGTGCGGAGTACCCGGACCGTCACGACCTCTCCAGCCTGCGGCTGCTCGGGACGGTCGGCGAGCCGATCAACCCCCGCGCGTGGAAGTGGTACTACCAGCACATCGGCGCCGAGGAGTGTCCGGTCGTCGACACGTGGTGGCAGACCGAGACCGGCGGCATGATGGTGACGACGCTGCCCGGCGTGAACGACATGAAGCCGGGCGCGGCCGGCCCGCCGCTGCCGGGCGTCGACGTGCAGATCGTCGACACCGAAGCCGAGGAGGTCGAGCCGGGACAGGCCGGCTACCTCACGGTGAACAAGCCGTGGCCCGGCATGCTCCGGACGCTCTACCGCAACGACGAGCGGTACATCGAGGAGTACTGGGCGGAGTACTCCGACACCGACAGCGACGATCCAGACGACTGGGTGTACTTCCCGGAGGACGGCGCGAAGATCGACGAGGACGGGTACATCACCGTGCTCGGCCGGGTCGACGACGTGATCAACGTCTCCGGCCACCGGCTCGGCACGATGGAGATCGAGTCGGCCATCGTCGGCGTCGAGGGCGTCGCCGAGGCGGCGGTGGTCGGCGGCAACCACGAGATCAAAGGCGAGGCCGTCTACGCGTACGTGACCACCGAGGACGGCTACGAGGGGAACGACGAGCTTCGCGAGGCCATCGTCGCCGGCGTCGAGGACGCCATCGGCCCGATCGCCCGGCCGGAACAGGTCGTGTTCACGCCCGACCTCCCGAAGACCCGCTCCGGGAAGATCATGCGTCGCCTCCTCGAGAACATCGCCGACGGCGAGGAACTCGGTAACACGAGCACCCTCCGGAACCCGGAGATCGTCGAGGAGATCCAGGAGAAGGCGAACGCGGAGTAGCTCCCGAAGCTTCCCGTTTTCGTCGGTACCCGACGACACCAAGACGCCACGACGCGACGAAATCACGTCACGAACGACTCACACACAAGAGCCGACACCACACTGCGATAGATGACAGATAATACCTCACACGACACCGACACCACCGTCGAGACCGACGGCGGCGTCACCGCGAGCGCGGCACAGACGCACCAACAGACCGACTACCTCGACTCGGAGGTGAACATCCTGAGCCCGAGCACCCCGTACATGCGCGAGCACCTTCGGGTCGTTTGGACCGGATTCCTCATCTGGGCGGTCGTCGTCTTCGGACCGGTGACGGCCACCGTCCTCGCGCCGGGCGCGATGACGACACAGATGCCGATCCTCGATTTCCCGCTCCACTACTTCCTCATCGCCATCGGCGGACCGGGCGGCGCGCTGATCCTCGCGGCGTGGTACGCGAAGCGGCGCGATGCGCTCGACGAGAAGTACGGCATCGACCACGACGCCGCGGAGGGTGACGCATGAGCGCGCTCGCGGCCACGCTGTTACAGAGCGAACTGCTGCCGGAAGGGCTGAACGTCTCGTTCAAGCCGCTCCCCGCGGTGCTGGTCATCGGCATGCTGCTGGTGTTCATCGCCATCGGCTTCATCTTCCGTGTCGCCGACACGGAGAACATGTGGGTCGCCGGTCGCTCGATCGGCAACCTCGAAAACGGGATGGCGATCGGCGCGAACTGGATGTCTGCGGCGTCGTACCTCGGGATGGCCGCGCTGATCGCGACGGCCGGCATGTACGGCCTCGCGTTCGTCGTCGGCTGGACGACGGGGTACTTCATCCTGCTCATCTTCCTCGCCGCGCAGCTGCGCCGGTTCGGGAAGTACACGGCGCCCGACTTCGTCGGCGACCGCTTCAACTCCGACACCGCGCGCGCCATCGGTGCGGTCACGACGTTCCTCATCGGGTTCGTTTACGCCATCGGCCAGGCCCGGGGGATGGCGCTCGTCGGCCTGTACATCTTCGGCGACCTCGGCTTCCTCGGCCTGAGCGGGTACCAGGCGATGGTGATCATCATGATGGCGATCACCGTCGGCTACCTGACGCTTTCCGGGATGCTGGGCGCGACGAAGAACATGGCCGTCCAGTACGTCATCCTCATCGTCGCGTTCGTCGCCGGACTGTACGCCGTCGGCCTCGTCAACGGCTACTCGACGGTGCTGCCGCAGATCGAGTACGGCGCCCTCATCGGGACGTTAAGTGCCGAGTTCTCCGAACCGTTCGCCAACGCGAGCTACTACCTGTGGATCGCGACGGCGTTCTCGCTCATCTTCGGCACCTGCGGGCTCCCGCACGTGCTGGTCCGCTTCTACACGGTGGAAAACGAGCGGACGGCCCGCTGGTCCACCGTCTGGGGGCTGTTCTTCATCTGTATCCTCTACTTCAGCGCCCCCGCGTTCGCGGCGTTCGGTACGGACCTGTACGCGGAGAACATCGGCGCGGTGTACGGTGACCCCGGCATGACGTCCGAGGCGGCCGACGTGATCGTCGTGCTGGCCACGCAGCTGTCGAACCTCCCGCCGTGGTTCGTCGGGTTCGTCGCCGCGGGCGGTATCGCGGCGGCGATCGCGACCACCGCCGGGCTGTTCATCGCCGGCTCGTCGGCGATCTCCCACGACATCTACACGAACATCATCAACCCCGACGCGACCCAGCGCCAGCAGGTGCTCGTCGGTCGCCTGAGCATCGTGCTGCTCGGCGTCATCACGACGCTGGCCGCGCTCGACCCCGCGGCGCCGATCGCCGCGCTCGTCTCGTACGCCTTCTCGCTCGCGGGCGCCGTGTTGTTCCCGATGTTCTTCCTCGGCATGTGGTGGGAGAACACGAACCGCGAGGGCGCGCTCGCCGGGATGACGACCGGGCTGACCATCTGGGGAATCTCGATGGTCAACGAGGTCGTCCCGACCTACATCAGCGGCCTCGAGGCGCCGCTCAGTTCCGGCCTGGCCACCTGGCTACCCGCCATCGGGTCCGCGCTCGTCGCCGTGCCCGTCGTCTTCCTCGTCACCATCGTCGTCTCGATGCCACCGACGAGCCGCCGATGGAGACGAAGCAGATCGTCCGGCAGTGTCACAGTCCCGAGCCGATGCGCCAACAGCAGACCGCAGAGGACGTC
>NZ_WPCE01000317.1 GCF_009742825.1 Halorubrum sp. CBA1125 | reverse complement strand
GTCGACGATGTCGGCGCCCTCGCCGATCAGCTCCTTGTCGACGTACTCGGCGGCCTCGCCCGGGTCGTCGTACACGCTGGGGTCGTACGGCGACTCCGCGGAGACGTTGAGCACGCCCATGATCCGGGGCGGGTGGTCGTCGCCGATCCCGAGCCCCGCGGCGTCCACGTTTCGCATACGGGTCCCACGGTCGCGATCGGTATAAACGGGCCGAGTACCCGACGGCCTCGCCGGGGCGTCGCTCACGGCGATGCGTGCGTCACTAAAACGACCGCTTGCGCATCACGAACGTATAATCGGCGTGAGCGAGAGAGACGACACGCCATGCGCCGACGAACCGCGCTCACCGCGATCGCTGGCGTCGGCGGGGCGCTCGCCGGGTGTCTGCGATCTCCGACGGCCGAGTCCGAGTCGGTCGCTGTCGTCGACGGCTTCGACGGCGAGATGACGCGCCCGGAGTGTGACGCCGAGTCCGAACCGATCGACGTGAGGGTGGGCGACGAGACGCGCGAGTTCGAAACGGCAGCGACGATCCGGTACCCGGCCCCGCCGGACTCGCTCGGCGATCAGGCGGTTCTGGACTACGTCGTCGACTTCGAGGAGGCGTACGTGACCAACGAGTCGATCTGTGAGTCGACCGAATCCGGACACGTGCTCTCGGTCGCCTATCGATCGGCGCGGACCGAGACGTTCGATTGGGGAGAGGACGCGTGGCTCGTGTTCTGCCGGTACGCCGGCGGGGCGATCGCCGGCGTCGACGACGGTCAGTTGTGGGAGGCAGACGTCGGATTCGATCAGGTCGTGTACGCGGTCGACGAGACCGGCGCGGCTCGCGCCGCGTTCGACGAACCACGTGATCCGTCCCGAGACGAGATCGCGTCCGCGGCCCCGGATCCCGTCCGGCGGGGCGAACTCGTCGCCGTCTTCGAGTGACGCCCGATCCGTCTGGCGTCAGTACCTGAGCGGATCGAGCGACACCGACATGCCTTAGTTGGGCGGCCGCGAGCCTCGACGTGTGGTGGGATGGCAGAGTGGCCCATTGCGCCGGTCTTGAAAACCGGTAGCCTCACGGCTTCCTGGGTTCAAATCCCAGTCCCACCGCTTCTCGCCTGCTCCCGGGTCGCGTTCGGAGCCGATCAGACAACTCCGCCCGTATCCTCGTCCGAAACCGAACGCTCGCCGCGATGCGGTCGATCCGACTGGGACGCTATCACCGTTTTCAGTCGATCATCCTCGGTCGTCCTCAGTCGTCGCTGTCGTCGCGCTGCTCGCTGCACGCGGCGAGCCACTCGTTCGCCCACGCGTCGATCTCCTCGAAGACGGGCGCGAGCGACTCGCCTTTGGGCGTGAGGCTGTAGTACGTCGCCACGGGGGCGTCCTCCTCCAGGCGGCGATCGACGAATCCCGTCTCCTGGAGGTCGTCGAGCACGCGCGAGAGGGTGCGAGCGTTCGCGTCCGTCTCGCGTTTCAGCTCGTTGAACCGCAATTCGCCGTTCAACAGCTCGTGGAGGACGACCAGCCGCCAGCGCGATCCGATCTGTTCGAGCGAGTCGACCACGGGACACGGCGTCTCCGGTGCCGTCACGCCCGGCTCTGAGTCGGTCGATCCGGCCTCCGAGGTCGCCGATTCGGTCTCCGCGCTCGTCGTCTCCGTCGATTCCGCCTCGGCGAGTTCCTGCGATGACATCGGTGTTACCTACTAACCCAATTGTCCGGGAACGGATATATAGGTTGCGTCCGTACAGTGGGTTACACGATGTTAGCTGCATTCACGACGTTACCGCTCCAGTTCGACGCGCCCCTCGCGGGCGAGATATTCCTGCTCGGCCGCCTGCTGTTCGGGGGCGTGCTGGCATTCATGGGGCTCAATCACTTCATGAACCTCGACGACATGGCCGGCTACGCCGAGTTCAAGGGGCTCCCCGCCCCGCGGTTCTCGGTGGTCGCCTCCGGGCTCGCCCTCGCCCTCGGCGGGGTCGGCGTCGCGGT
>NZ_WPCE01000375.1 GCF_009742825.1 Halorubrum sp. CBA1125 | reverse complement strand
TCGCGCTGGCGGCGGTCGGCCCGGCCGCCGGAGCGGCGGCGGGACCGTCGATCGACGTCACGGTCGAGGCCGCGCCGTTCGACGGCGCCGCGCCGGTCGCAGACGGCGAGGACGTCGTCCTCCAGGAGGACCCGACGGCGAACGTCACGGTCGCGTCCGAGGACGCCATCGACCTGGTGGAGATCCGCGTCGACGGCGAGATTCGCCACACGTTCCGGCCGGACTCGTCGTCGTTCTCGCGGGCAGTCCCGCTTGACATGGACGTGAACGAGAACGAGATCGAGGTGGTCGCGAGCGACGGGGACGTGTCCACGTTTCAGACGACGCTGACGAAGCGAACCGCCGCCCCGCGGGTCAAGTACGCTGAGCCGTTCGCGACGAGCGTGAAGGGCGGCCCGCCCAACGAGACCGACGTCTCAAGCGGCCGGGTGACGCTCGCCGGGACGCTCCACACGCTCTCCGAGGTGGACCGCATCACCATCGAGCGGACCCACACCGACGCCGGCTTCGGGGACGAGAACAGGACCGACCGCGAACTCCATCGACTCACCGACCCTGGCGACTCGTTCTCACAGGACCTGCTGCTCGGCGACGGCGAAAACGAGATCGTCGCCCGGTACATCGACGCGACCGGGAAGACGAACGAGGACGCGTTCACGCTCGTCGTCGACGACGCGACCGACCCGGAGATCGAACTCGACGTGCCGGCGGTGAGCTACGCCGACTCGGTCCGCGTCCGGGGGACGGTGCGCGACGACACGAAGCTCCACCGCGTGGCGATAAGTCGCACCAGCAACAACGCCTCGCGGGTGGTACTGACCGGAAGCGACGCCGGGCCGGACCCGGACAGGCTCGCCGTCGACGTCGACGAACGGATCGACCTCTACGACGACACCGACGCGAACGAGTTCCGACTCGTGGCGGAGGACACCGCCGGCAACGTCGAATCGGAGACGTTCACCGTGGAGTACGACTCGAACCCCGTCGTGACCGTCACGGAGAACGCGACCAACGCCACCGCGGGGACGGTCCGCGTCGCCGGCTCCGTCTCGGAGGCCACGGTCACGCGGGTGACCATCGAGACGATCGAC
>NZ_WPCE01000202.1 GCF_009742825.1 Halorubrum sp. CBA1125 | reverse complement strand
CCCCGCGGCGTCTGCTGGCCGGCCGCGCGGGCGTCCCGCGGGTGACCGCCTCGCCGGATCGTCTCGCGGTCGCATGTCCCGGTTGGCCGCGGTATCCGGGGTAAGGTGTTCGTCGATTCCGACGCGCGCTCGTCGAGCGAATCGCCGAGCCGCACGGCTGGGAGATAGCGGTGACCGACAGCGACCTCGACGGGGCGGAATTCGCGTTCACCGGCGTCGACCGTCCCTGAATCCGGGTCCGGCGACGGGTCGGTTCAGAACGCGTTCGGGTAGACGCTGATGTCGGCGTGGAGCTCGTCGCGCAGTGCGCTGTGGACGTGACAGATCTCCTCGCCGCGTTCGGCGACGTCCGCGGCCGTCTCGTCGTCGAGGTCGGCCTCGACGTGGACATCGAAGACGATCGACTCCAGGTCGTCGTCCTCGTCGAGATCGGCGCTCGCGTCGATCTGTATCTTGCCGAGGTCGTCTTCGCCGCGCTGGCTCCCCCCCACGCGGAACGCGGGGATGTAACAGGAGGCGTACGTCGCGACGAGCGCGGCGTTCGGGTTCGGCCCCGTCTCGTCGGTCGCGTCGATCTGCAGGTCGAAGTCGCCGACCTGACTCGTGCTGGCGTACCCTTCCTCGGAAACCGTGGAGGTTTCGATGTCTGCCATGATCGATTCCCGATTCGTACTCCCGCGAATAAAGGTTGCCGTCACGCGACGACTCGCCGGGGAGCCGCGGCCGGGTCAAAATCGAACCTCCTCTGCGTCGCGGGGCGGAACCGTCCCCGGACGGCGGTCGCTACTCCAGCGTGTAGGTCTCGTCGCCTTCGAGGACGACGGGCTCGGCCGCGGCGCCCGCCGCCTTCACCTCGTTGACGAACTCCCGCGCGTCGATCTCGATCGGCGGGAACGTGTCGTAGTGCATCGGGAAGACGACGTCGGCGCCCACCCAGTCGGCGGCGATGCCGGCGCCGGCGGGCCCCATCGTGAAGTGGTCGCCGGCCGGGAGCGCGGCGGCGTCGGGCTCGAGGTACGGCGCGATCACGTCGACCATCTCGGACATCAGCCCGGTGTCGCCGGCGTGGTAGAAGGTCGTGCAGTCGGGGTCCGACTCCTGGGTCGGCTTCTTGTCGCCGATGACGAAGCCGGTCGGCATCCCGGCAGACGTGCCGTAGCCCGTCTCGATCCCGTTGGAGTGGTCCGCGCGCACCATCGTCACCCACGCGTCGCCGCACTCGACGGTGCCGCCGATGTTCATCCCCATGCCGCCGACGGCGCTGTCGTGGCCGAAGTTGTCCTGGACGTAGCCCACGAGTTCGGGGGTCGCCACGACCGTCGCCCCCTCGTAGCGGTCCGCGTCGGAGATGTGGTCCGCGTGGCCGTGCGTCAGGAGGAGGTAGTCGGGATCCAGCTCCTCGGGGTCGACGTCGGTCTTCGGGTTGTCGAAGTGCGGGTCGATGAGCAGCTCCGTGTCGTCGACGACGACGTGCCACGTCGAGTGGCCGTGCCAGGTGAGTTCCATGGTTCGTCCGGTACATCTCGACGAGCACTAATAAAACTCGACACCACGGACCCGTCTTCCGCGGCCGAGTCGCGGCGTCGTCCGCCGCCGAACCTCGTCGGTGCTCGGTGCTCGGTGACCGTCTCCGACGTGCCACCGAAGGCCGACTCGAAGGGACGACTGACAACTATTAACACGTCCTCCGCCGTCCACCACCCATGCACCACGCACGGTTTCGCGACCCGGCCGGTTCGATCCGCGAAGGCACCTACGATCCCGAGGCCGACACCGTCGCCTTCGGCGGTGACGAGTACGCGTTCGACGATCCGGCCATCGACGTGCTCCCGCCGGTGGATCCGGAGAAGATCGTCTGTATCGGCCGGAACTACGTGGCACACGCCGAGGAGTTCGACAACGAGATGCCGGACCGCCCCCTGCTGTTTTTGAAGCCCCCGAACGCGCTGTCGAGCCACGGCAAGACGGTCACCGTTCCCGAGGGGAAAGACCGGATCGACTGGGAGGCGGAGATCGCCGTGGCGATCGGCGAGCAGTGCAAGGACGTCGACGCGGCCGACGCGATGGACGTGGTCGCCGGGTTCACCTGCATGAACGACGTCTCGAACCGCGACGACCAGCGCCGCGAACAGAACTGGGTGCGCGGGAAGGCATTCGACAACGCCGCCCCGCTCGGTCCGGTGCTGGCGACGCCCGACGAGGTCCCGGACGACGCGAGCGTCGAACTGCGCGTGAACGGCGAGACCAAGCAGTCGAGCGACCGCTCGCACCTCGCGTTCGACGTCCCGGCGCTGATCGAAGAGATCACGACGTACCTCACGCTCGAACCGGGCGACGTGATCGCGACCGGGACGCCCGAGGGCGTCGGACCGCTCTCCGACGGCGACACCGTCGAGATCGAAGTCGAGGGCGTCGGTACGCTCGAACACGACGTGGCGGTCCCGTAACGACCCTTCGCGGCCGTTCGGCCACCCTTAAGACCGGCGCGCCCGGAAGAGTCCGCATGGAACCACGGGATCTCTCCGATCACTCGACGTACGTGCCCGGACGGGGCGTAGAGGAGGTCGCCCGCGAGCGCGGGATGGACCCCGACGACCTGATCAAGCTCTCCTCGAACGAGAACCCCCACGGGCCGAGCCCGGCCGCCGTCGAGGCGATCCGCGCGCACGCCGACCGAGTGAACGCCTACCCGAAGTCTGCACACACCGACCTCACCGCGAAGATCGCGTCGACATGGGACGTCGACCCCTCGCAGGTGTGGCTCTCCGCGGGCGCCGACGGTTCGATCGACTACCTCTCGCGGGCGTTCTTGGAACCCGGCGACGCGGTGCTCGTCCCGACACCGGGGTTCGCCTACTACGGGATGTCGGCGCGGTACCACCACGGCGAAGCGAACGAGTACGCGCTCTCGGCGGCCGACGGGTTCACGCAGGACGCCGAGACGGTCCTGACCGCCTACGGGGGCGAGCGGATCGTCTACCTCACGTCGCCGCACAACCCGACGGGTTCGACGGTGTCGCTGGAGGAGGTCCGCGCGATCGCGGACGCGACCGCCGAGGAGACGCTGGTCGTCGTCGACGAGCCTACGGCGAGTTCGCGGAGGTGGACAGCGCGGTGCCGCTCGTCGCCGAACGCGACGACGTGGCGGTCCTCCGGACATTCTCGAAGGCGTACGGGCTCGCCGGGCTCCGGATCGGGTACGGCGTCGTCCCCGAGGCGTGGGGCGACGCGTACGCCCGGGTGAACACGCCGTTCGCCGCGAACGAGCTCGCCTGTCGGGCCGCGCTCGCCGCCCTCGACGACGAGGATCACGTCGCTGACGCGGTCGAGACGGCCCGGTGGGCCCGCGAGTACATCCGGGAGGAACTCGACGCGCCCACCGTCGAGTCCGCCGGCAACTTCGTGCTCGCGGACGTCGGCGATGCCGAGCGCGTCGCCGAGGCCGCCCAGGAGCGCGGCGTGATCCTCCGGGACTGCACCTCGTTCGGGCTCCCGGAGCACGTCCGGATCTCGACCGGCACGCGCGAGCAGACGCGCGAGGCGGTCGCCCGCGTCAACGACGCGCTCGCCGACCTCGGGCTCGGTGTTCGAGCGTGAGCGACGGCGACGCCGGCTCGGACGGTGAGGACGCGGACGCCCCGAGCGGTCCCGAGCGCGTCGCGGTCACCGGCACTCCCGGCACCGGAAAGACGACGGCGACGTCGTTGCTCGCGGACGCGTACGACGTGATCCACCTCAACGACCGGATCACGGCCGACGACGACCTCTGGACGGAGCGCGACCCCGACCGCGACACGCTCGTCGCCGACCTCGACGCGATCGCCGAGGCGCTCGGCGACTGGTCCGGCGTGCTCGACTCGCACCTCGCGCACCGGTTCGACGTCGACCGCGTCGTGGTGTTGCGCTGTCACCCCGAGACGGTCGAGCGACGGCTCCGCGAGCGCGGCGAGCCGGAAGCGACCGCGGTCGAGAACGCCGAGAGCGAGGCGCTCGACGTGATCCTCTCGGAGGCGGTCGCCGAGCACGGCGCCGAGAGCGTCTACGAGATCGACACGACGGACCTCGATCCGCCGGCGGTCGCCGACGCGATACGGGAGGCGATCGAGGGGGAGCGCGAGCCGAGCGCGGGCACCGTCGACTTCATGGAGTACTTATGAGTCGGCCGCGAGGTACGGATCGAGAATGACGCTCGATCGCTACCGGTCGACCGCGAACCGGCTGCTCCGGCCGTGGGTGACCGCTGCCGCCAAGCTCGGGCTCTCGCCCGACCAGGTCAGCGTGCTCGCGTTCGGGCTCGCGGTCGCCGCGGGCGTCGCGTTCGCGGCCGGCGAGCCGCGCTTCTACGTGCTCGGCGCGCTCTGCGTGTTCCTCAACGGCTGGTTCGACCTCGTCGACGGCGCGCTCGCGCGGCGGCTGTCGGTCGCCTCGGACGGCGGCGACTTCCTCGACCACGTGCTCGACCGCTACGCCGACATCGCGATCCTCGCGGGATTCACCGCCGGAATCGGCGCGTACGCGCTCGGATTCGCCGCCGTCACCGGCGTCCTGATGACCTCGTACCTCGGCACGCAGATCCAGGCGGTCGGCATCGGCCGCGAGTACGGGGGGGTGCTCGGACGCGCCGACCGGCTCGCGCTGATGGGGGCGACCGGGCTCGTCGCCGCGGTCTACCCGTCGCCGCTCGTCGTCGGACAGAACGTCGTCGGGCTCCTCCTCGTCCTGTTCGCCGTGGTCGGCCACCTGACCGCGCTCCAGCGGTTCCTCGGCGCGTGGTCCGACCTGTGAGGCGCCCGCCCCGCTCCGTGCTCCCCTCCTGACTGCCGTGATCTCCCCCCTGCCGGGTGACCCCCCCAAAACGAGGTGGCGCGCTCCGGTGAGCGGGGCGCGACAGCGCACGCGA
>NZ_WPCE01000049.1 GCF_009742825.1 Halorubrum sp. CBA1125 | reverse complement strand
TCGCGTAAAAACCGTCTTGTGGTGCTCGACGGCCGGTCGTCGATCCCCTCGTCTCCGCGATTTCATCTCACTGCGGTTCCGAGAAATTGCAGCCTGGCCGCGATTTTGAACGCGGGTTAGCAACCATGGCAAGGTTGCGTGATACCACTACACTACCGGTGCGGGCTTCGCATCTCTCCGTTGCCGCGAGGAATACTTAAACCTGTCACATCCATCCATCGCCGTCGCGGAGGGACGGTCGTGAAACGCAATTACCGAAGCGCGTCACTCCTCGCGATTTCACGCCGTTCGGTCCGGAGAGATCGGTAGCGTGGCCGGTGTTTCGACGGTCTGGACGATCGCAGATATCGATACGGATCGCCCCCGTCACTGACGCGTATCGATACGGAGATCCCGTTCGTTTCCAAAGGTCTTTGCCCTTCGCTCGACTACGGAAGCGTAATGGACGATGCCGCGCGAGCGCGGGACGCCGCGTGCGAGGCGCTCGCGGACGTCGAGCCCGATCGGCTGCGCGAGACCCTCGAACGACGCATCTTGGAGGCGGCTGTCACTCCCGGCGTGCTGGCGTTGGTCACCGCTCGCGCGCTGGACCCCGACGTCACCCCCGACGACGTGGTCGATCGGGCGGCCGGCGTGCAACTGATCTACGAAGGACTTCGGCTCACCCGCTCTATCGCCCACGAGGAACCGTGGAACGACGCCACTGCGGGAGCGGCCGACATCGACGCGGACATGGACGTGCTCGCCGCTGACGTCCTCGTCTCGCGCGGATTCTCGCTGCTGGCGTGTACCGACGCCGCGACGGCCGCGGTCGAAGTCGTGCGAGCGTTTGGGCGCGACCAGACGCTGCGCGACCGCGAGGGGACCGATCCGACCGCGGCGACCGCGCTCGACCGGAACCTGGAGGTCGACGCGCTCGAACTCGCGGTCATCACTGGCACGACCACGGTCGGCGGCGACCCGCCAGAGGAACTGCTGGCGTACGCTCGCGACCTCGCCGGCGACTACGACGGCGAGTTTCCGCCGCCGGGACGCGCGCTCCCCGAGACGACCGCAGACCGGATCGCCGACATCTCCGACCGCGCCGTGAGCGCGACCGATAGCTGACCCCACCGATCGGCTCGCCGCCGACGGCGTCGGCGTTCCTCGACGTCCGTCGAATCCACTCACGAAAGCTTAAGACGATATCACGGGGTATCGGAGCTAATGGAGACGACCCATCGTATCGTCACAGGTGATTCTCGCTCGCTATCACGGGTCGAGACAGACTCCGTCGAACTGGTCGTGACCTCGCCTCCCTACCCGATGATCGAGATGTGGGACGGGGTGTTCTCCGATCTCGATCCGGAGATCGCGGACCTCCTCGAAGCCGGCAAAGGGAAAGCCGCTTTCTCTCGGATGCACGAGAAGCTCGCGAAGGTTTGGAACGAAGTTCGTCGGGTGCTGGTCGATGGCGGCATCGCGTGTATCAACATCGGTGACGCGACACGGAACATCGACGGGAGCTTTCGCGTCTTTCAGAACCGCTCTCGGATCGTCAACGCATTTACCGATCTCGGCTTCGAGCCGTTGCCCGAGATCCTGTGGCGCAAGCCCGTCAATTCGGGAGCCAAATTCATGGGTTCGGGGATGCTCCCGCCCAACGCCTACGTAACGCTCGAACACGAGTACGTCCTCGTTTTTCGCAACGGTAAAGACAGCCGTTCCTTCGAGCCGGGGTCGGAACGACGGTATAACTCGGCGTACTTTTGGGAAGAACGGAACCAGTGGTTTTCCGACGTGTGGACGGAGATCAAGGGGGAGCTTCAAGCGCTTGAGCAGCGTGATCTACGAGAACGGTCCGCGGCGTACCCGTTCGAGATTCCGTATCGCCTCATTTCCATGTATTCCGTGTACGGCGATACGGTGCTCGACCCGTTTTGGGGAACCGGAACGACCTCGATTGCGGCGATGGTCGCTGGCCGAAACTCCGTTGGGTATGAGTTGGACGAGAGCTTCGTAGAGCTATTCGAAGAGCGCGTTGCTGACGTGCCGGAGTATTCCCGGACGGTCATCAAACAACGATTAGCCGACCACGAGGCATTCGTGGAGGAGCGCTTGGCGGAGGGTGGGGATTTCAAGTATCAAGCAGACAACTACGATTTCCCCGTCATCACGAAACAGGAGAAACCACTCCAATTCTACTCCGTATCAGACATCCAGGAGATTGACGGTGGATATCGGGCGTCACACGAACCGGTGGAAGACACGGATATACAGATTACAGAACCCAAACAGGGAGGAGAAACTGCGTCTCGGTCTGATCTCTAATATACTTCCACGACGCTGTCGCTAGGGTGTTTGAGCTTTCCAGCGTTTTAATTAAGCGATCTGTCACACCGAAGGGTAGGAAATCTTGAATAATTGTTTTCGCACGTCACGGTACGGCACAGCCGGTGGCTTTCATCACATTCTTATACGGCTGCGTAATAGAATCGAGCGTAGAAGGCGGAAAGGGCGTGTGACCCATCGAGTGCCTGGGTAGCTTAGCGGTAAAGCGCGTCCTTGGTAAGGACGAGACCCCGGGTTCAAATCCCGGCCTAGGCTTCCTACACCCCTTCCTCCTGGTTATTAACCGGTTCTTCGTGGATGTAAGAATGACCGGTGCTCAAGAACGAGACCCCGCCCCCACCAACGGGAACCCGACGCCGTACAGCGATTTGAAAAACCAATCATGGATATTACACAAGATACTTAAATATCCTTGTGTACATGATCAAGATCTTAGGTGTGGAGATGACGCGTAAAAACGCCGTACAGTGACGACAACAAAGTCGAGGGCATCGTTCTCCTGACAGATGCCGCAAAACAGTATCTAAACCCAAAAGAAGAAATCGCCTACAAGGAACACAGAAGATCTCTGGTCGAATGGATGCTTAACCTCGGCAAAAACCCGAGGAAAGCTGAGGGCTACAGCCACAGCACAGTAGAGAACCATATGAACCGATTGGACCTGTTCTACCGCTGGGTATGGGAACAAGAAGAACGGTTCGTCCAAGACCTGACCACAGAACACGCAGACCGGTGGATGCGCGACCTAGCCACCAAAGACGTCAAAGAGTCCACCAAGTGCCACTACCAGAAGGCGGTTAAAATCCTGTTCAAATGGCAGCGCGAAGCACGAAACCGGGACGTTGAATGGGACCCTGAAATCGAATACAGCGACCCAAGCACGACGTACCAGCCCCGAGAATACCTGACAGAGGAAGACCGGCGAGCGATGCGAGAGGCTGCGATGAGCTACGGGAGCATCCCACACTACAACGGCCTAAGCCCGGAGGAACGCAGTCGTTGGAAAACCCACCTGGCGCAACGCCTTCAGAAACCAGTGGAGGAGGTAACGAAGCAGGACTTCCACCAGGCCAACTCCTTCAAGTACACCTCGATGATCTACGTAGCGTTGGATGCAGGTTTCCGCCCCGTCGAGGTCAAACGGGCGAACATTCAATGGGTCGACCTCGACAACGGCGTCCTCCGCATACCCGAAGACGAATCCTCCAAAAGCCGGGAAAACTGGATAGTCGCACTCAAACCGGAGACCGTGTCGATTCTGAAGAAGTGGAAAGAGGAGCGCAGCGCTAAGCCGAAGTACGACGGCCGTGACGCACTCTGGCTCACCCAACAAGAAAACCGGTACAACAAGGATAGCTTCCGCCGCTCAGTATTCCACAAGATTGCGGAGGAAGCCGGTCTTGATTTAGAGAACCGAGACCTGACCCCGTACAGTATCCGCCACAGTACAGCGACGATGATTGCGAAGGAGGCAGACCTGGCTACCGCAGCCAAGCAGTGCCGTCACAAGTCGAAGCAGACAACGCAGAAGTACGCCCACAGCTCGGTCGATCGCCAAGAAGACGCAGTCAACAAAATAGACTAAACCTCCTCTCTCCCCACCCCCTTCCTTCTTGTTTCTCTCTGGTTGCGTGGAAACCCGTACATGGCAGTTAGTCGTTCGGCTTTTGGGGGCTGTTTGAGGGCTGGTAGTCGGGGCTGAAGTGGTGCTGTAGGACCTGTTTCGGACCTGGTGGTCAGGGCTGAAGTTGTTTGGTATGGCCTGATTCATGCCTGCTTTTCACGAAGAGGTTTGTGGTTTCCGAACAGAGTTTGCGGCTTATTTTTGTGGTTGGTATGCGTTGTCTCGGTGTTGTACTGTGAGGAATACGAGGCCGTTGTTGGTTACGTCGAAGAAGATGCGGTGGTCTACGTTTTGGCCTTGGTTGTCGACTTTGAGCCGCCAGATCTCTCCTTCGCTGGGTATGTATTTGACCTGTGGATGGTTCCAGGGTTCGGTGAGGTAGTCCTGGCAGAGTTCTTGGATTGTCTCGGCAACTGCTTCCTGTACCTTGTGTCCAGTTCTTCGAATTGCCGCCGGAATTCAGGTCTATATGTGGTCTTCGATAAATTCTCTAATGTCTCCTTCATCTTCCTGCTGGCGTGCTTCTCTGACTTTTTCAAGGGTTTCCTCTGATAGTTGCTCGTTAACGGAGTGTCGTCTCTCCATTTCTCGGCGTATCATCGAGCGGATGGCCTCGGCTTTTGACTGGTAGCGTCCTTCTTCTACTTCAGATTCGACGTACCGGTAGAGTACGTCAGGAATGTCTACAGATGTAGTCGGCATACAATACAAATATTATATAATTTTTATATAATCTTGGTGTTGTTTGGGAGTTGGTGAACGGGCTACCTCTATAAGAAGTTACAAAGTGTAAGATACTTATTTAAAAGTTGTAGACAATATGTAGGATAAGGTGGTTGTATTGTCGCAGAAACGTAAGACAGACGGTCAACTCGAAAAATTCAAAAAGCTATACGAATACGCGGTCACCCGGCCCTGCGGTCACTCCCTCAAGTACAGAGGATACACCTTGGAAAAAGTGGACTGGCCTCACCCGGAACACGATGAATACAACATCAAAAACCGGGACGGCAAAGTAGTAGAGAGCTACACAATCACAGCCTTCGACTCACCCAAAGACCTGAAACAGAAACTAGACAACCTCATCAACCGAGACCCCTCAACAGTCAAGGAAGCCATCAGAGATGGCAACAACTGAAGCAAGAACCCAGCAACCCCACACTCATAACAACGACGTCAACATCTCCAGAAACAACCACAATAGCATGAAGCAGACAAACACTGGACCACTCTAAACACCGATAACCCACACCTCTCTTTCTTATTTTTGACTCTGTTGAAATCCTATTCTTCAGATATATTATCGCCTGAAACAGTTGGTCGCTGAAAGCTGCGTATTGAGCGTTGAGGGTTCTACCAACTCAAAGAGGTTTTCCGATGGTTGTGCGAGATACAACACGCGAATCTCGCATAGAGTTGTCCTCTGATCACGGGTGGTTGGATTGGTCAGTACAGCCATCCAACAGAGCGTGAGTGCCGATACACGAGCAGAACCAGTCGGTCGTCACTCTTCACTCTGGACTCACGACCGTCTCGCAGGCGGTACACTCGCCCGAGATACATGTCTCACCGTCTACTCATCTCGTACTTGATTAGCAGCCACGCCCTCGGGAATCGGCTCGCCACACTCCGGACACCGGCCAAGCTCCGAGGCGTCACTGTTCATACCAAAGGGGGAAGGGAAGCGTGTGACAACCCTTCCAACGAGGAATTCGCCACTCTCACGGGTAAATCTTCGGCAGAGTAGCTCCGTGTGGATACGGTTTTTATTATCTGAGGATAATCCATCATCATTTTACATCTGACAGCGGTAGCCCGATATATGAGTATCCGTGGGGCCTTCGCTCGTCTACTACCCGGTGACAGGACAGTGGTGGTAGTCGAGTGCCGACAGTGCGGTACCACGGTTGATTCCGAGACGGATCAGTGTCCCGACTGTGGGGCTACCGAGACTTGTCGGTATGAGATCGAAGAGTAATCAGGCGCACTGAGAGGGTGATTCATCCGGCTCGGTGTGGAACCAACGGCCACCGACTGCTGACTTCACCCTCTGTATCTCGCACGGAGTTTCTGACACATAGGTAATCTGCGATCTGGGGAGTCCTCTAATAAAACTCAATTCCCCAACTGTTCTCAAGGGCAGGAGGATGGACACGCAAACAGTACTCGAAGAATACGGGCTTACCCGAGAAACCGCAACACAATATATCGACGCGATCACCCGCTCCAATCAGACACAGACCGCAGAAGAACTCAACGTCTCGCGCGACACCATCAACCGCTACAAAAAATCCTTCCAAAAAATGAGCGCGCAAGAACGCCTACTACTCATCTCCACACTAACCCAAGAAAAACTCCTCGACCAAGCCACCAAATAACATCAATCGATACGTATACCGGGCGCGTCTCAATATCGTTATTATTTTTCCGCGGCTTTTGATCCAGAGCGCAGTCGCGATGATGAGCTTAGAAATCGTCTTCCGAGTATGATCTGTTATTTGCTACAAGGAAGAGTTGACCAGAAAACGTAATCGAGACGTACTTAACTCGGTCTTTGATCCTTGCTGTAACCAACCCATCTTCCTCAAGTGCGTTCACACGTCTCGTGATCGTGCTCTTTGCGGATTCCGATCGATCTGTGAGATCCGGTATCGATATCTCTGCCCCGTGATCCCCGATTACGGCAAGGGTTCGATGAGCCCCCTCCGATGGTGTGACCGTAATGTCCGGGAGCGTCCACTCACGAACCTGACCGTCGATATCGCTGTATCCCAGCGTCGATTCGATCTTGCCATGATGAGCCATCGTCGCAACCGTCAACGGAAGCAACACGTCGCGAGCGCCGCCACTAAGACTCACAACGACCTCTCCCGATGCTGTCCGAATCAGTTCACTGCACCCCATGACGGCAGTTTCGAAGTCATCGTGCGGGATACGACGGACAGTAACCGAGATCTCCGGTTCGATCTCCTGCAACAGTCGCTCGACATCTGCAACAGCCTCGGCAGCCCGATTGTCGTCGGTCTCAGTGGCAGGTCGAACCAGTATAACCGTGTCCTCGCCGGCGATACCGTAGTCAAGTACGCCCGCGTCACGCTGGTAGTGTTGAACCCTATCGGCGAGACGTACGTAGTCATCGTCATATACGTCTGATCGTGGACGTATAACGTTGCAGTATCCTGCAATCGTCACGTAATGGTTGCATATCTAATAGGTCGCTGGTTTTATCATATTTGATCTCAAGGTTTGAATGTCGTTCACATGGAAACCCATTCGGAATCGGCCAGCCGTCTTCGACAGGTCGAATTATCGCTCCGTTCCGATGAGCGATTCGACGTACCACAGTCCGACGGCTACTCGGTGTACAGCGCACTGTTGGCCCTGTTAGAGTCGGCCGACGAAGCTGTCAGTGCCCGTATCCACGACTCGGATATTGGGAGTCTCCACAACAGCGGGCTCCAGGGACCGTTCGGCGAGGGCAACCGTTCTCACCACAAACGCGTACTCCCCGACAGCGAGTACACGCTTGCGCTCGGCATCACCGATCCCGAGGATGAAGAGATCTTCGAGGGACTGGTCTCTGCGTTGGTCCTCGCTGACGACCCACTCGAACTAACGCATGGCCGGCTCCACATCGACTCTTTCGAGAGCGAAAACACGTCCCACGAGACGTTGCTATCCGAGGCAGCAGCTTATGAGGACCCGAGCATTGAAATCGAGTTTCGGACAGCGACGTGTATTGAGGAAGCCGGCTCGGTAACGACGATGTTCCCGACACGGACAGCTGTGTTCTTCAGTCTGCTGGGCAAGTGGAACAACACGGCCCCTGACGAGCTGGAACTCGACATCGATCGCGAGACGTTGGCTGCCTCAGTGATCGAGAAGCCCGAGGCCCGAAGCTATCGGACCCACAGCGTGCTCGTGAACCGTGTCGACGACAGCGAAGGAAACGCCCGCCCGATTTTCCGACAGGGATTCTCCGGGATCTGTGGGTACGCATTCAAAGATGCGAGCGACTCCGTACAGAACGCTGTGACCGCACTCGCGCTGTTCGGTGAATACTCCGGAGTCGGGAGTGCGGTTGCGCGCGGATGCGGTGATATTACTACAGAGGTGATGGACCAATGAATCCAGATGCTGCTCGTGACGCGCATGAAACGATCGTTGCCAGTACGGATCTCTATGCGAATGTCATCGATGCGGCTGGACAGTATGATGCGAAAGTTGATTCCTCTGCGAACTGTTCTCTGGCGGCGCATATACTGAACGCAGTCACGGTTGGTGTGAACGCATTTGTCTACGAAGCCGTAGGAGAGGACGAAGACTTGTACGAAGATTACGGCGAGGAGGTCCTGGTTCTGGCTGCCGCACTTGCTCTCCATGATACAGATAAATTTGTACGCGAAGCTTACGGCATCGACGTTGAGGGGAACACCAGCGAAGCGTTCAACTGGTATTTTGATCCGGAATCAAACGAAGACGGAGAAGACCGAGATGGTGACCCGTTCGGCATAGAAGACTTCCTTGGCGAAGGCTACCGAGACGATCTACAATATCTCGTACAACGAACTGAAACGAGGGAAAACAGTACCGAGACACGAGGAATTGCGACTTCATTCAACGGATTAGAACGCTACTGCCGAATCGGTGATAGTACTGCCTCTGTCGCGTTAAAGCAAGGTACAGAGGGTGTCTATGAACAACTCTGTACGTTGATGGGTTCCGATGACGTCCACCAGATGGAATTTACCCAACTTGAACAGCCGATTCTGAACGATACACTACTGGGAACCACGAAAGAAGTAATCGCAGGCGAAACAGGAGACCGTACCTATGGCGTCGTCATCGGCAGCTCTCCTGATTCTGTCGTCTATCTCGGCGAACCGATTGACCAAGCGACGTTGAAAGAGGAAGTTGTGGAGCGAGTTCCAGAGCGGATTAGCACGGAGTTCCAGTTCGAATGCAAACTCAACTGGAACGCATTCGATTACGACATCCTCGGAGAGATAAATATTCCAACAGATGAAAAAGAGCAAAAGATTGCTGACGCGTTCAGGGAACTGCTCAGCCGAGGCTCTGCCGGTGTTGAAGGGTTTGAGCACATCCCGCCCGAATTTGACCAGTATCTCCCAGTTCTCGCCAAGGCGATCTATATCGACGGCCAGTCCGAGTTCTCAGATCCAGATGTACAGGACGCCTATGAACGAATAGAGGAAGAACAGGGTGTCCAAAAAGTCAAACTCCACTTCATTGCGTATCTGATAGAGAATTTTGATACCCACCGTGATTTCCTTGATCAGTTCGCTACTGATGTTCGACCGGAACTCCACGACGATTTAGAACCCGAAACGGACGCCATCGGAACCGTTATTCACCGGTTTTTCGACGGTCGAATCGCGCCGGAACTTGGTTCGAAAGACGAGATGTGTTTCCTCTGTGGCGGGCGGACGGAAACGAAGTACCAGAAGGGACTGAGCGGAATCTATCGAACACAAGAGTACTCCCGGAGGGTTCCACCGCACGCGAAGTACAAATCCATCTGTGAAGTGTGTAACCTCGAATACGCGCTTCTGTCGTACGTTTGTGAAGAGCATGACGTGAGCACCAACAACAGCCTCGAAATTGCCTACTTCTATTTCGATGATTTCCTCGGTGACGTTCGGGTGCGAAGCAACCGCGTCGGTAACATCGTCCAAGGCGATAGTGGTGAGCTCGATGACCCGGAGGTGACGAGCAATCTGATTAAACCACAGTACTTCATCCAGCCGATGTACGTACTGGACGAAAATCACCGCATGGCGGTGGTTCGGCAGGTGATGGAAGCCGCCCAGGAATCTGGGATGAAGGTGGTCATCGGACGACCGTTCACGCGCTTCGAAAGCGCGGATGCGGTCTTCGCTGACGAGGAGGCCACCCGACCACAAGAACTCCTCGGACTGGATGAAGCCGAACGGTTCGGACCACTGCCGTCGTTCATTGAGAACGACCGAACCGATTCCCATCTTCGGCGTGCACTCCAGTTGTTCAAACTCATGAGCATGGTCGGACAGGATGCCAATATGAGCAATCCGTACCTCCAACTCGACCGTGACACGTTCCACAGCATTGCGAACTTTGCGGTTGTCAACCACGACCACGCAGTCAGGCTGACAGACCTCAAAGAGTACTTCGAAAACTATCATGAAACCGAATTCATGGAAATGAAAACCGTCGCCGAACGAGGCATCGACCTCTTCGGTAAACAGTTCGACAGTAAGTATAAGAAAACAAAAATATTCCGTGAAGCACTCGATGCGTTCCTCAGTGGAAAGAACCAGCAGATGAATGATGACCGGCTTATCGAGTACGTCGAGAGCCAAGTGTACGCCGCTGCTGATCGAGAAGATTACGCGGGGCACGCAACGCCGGAACAGGCAGAAGCCTTTGTTGCGGCGATCCGCGAGTACCTCGTCGAAAACGATCTGTACGACCTCAAGAAGCTTTCCGACTGGGAGAACGCACTGGTAAACTCGTACTACTACGCATACGAACAGTCACTCTAATCCGACAATGACACTCCAATACCCACCAACAGGCCTCGAAGAATCGTTCGATATCTACCGTAAGCGCAAGCCGTCGGTCACGCTCGTCGTCAAACGAAATGTAACAGAGCCGACTCTGTTCCGCAATTCCAGTCATGACCGTGCCGAAACGCAGGAATTTGGCGACAAGCTACATGCACAGGTTAACGGCGAGAAGTTCACCAGCAAGGAGCGGTTGACGGGTCTCTCGCTACTCAGAGAGCTTGATGACGACTTCGTTGACGACGACTACGCATACAATGAACCCACGGATCTCGAAAGCTCGTTGAACGTTGGGACCCTAACGTACGGATTGGCGGGAACTGGAGACCAGGACTTCGCCATCAAATCGCGAGTTGTGGAAGGCTACACGTATACGACCGAGGAGTACGACTTGATGAATAAGGAAACCCGGAATGCGGTCTATGAATCGGGAACGATGAGAGATGACGAGGGCAACCAATCCGAGGCCTTGTTCGACTTCGTGAAGGTACAGCCCGGAAACGACCTCGTTCATTTTATCACTCTCGAAGCGGCGACTGGTCCGATGCTCCTCTACACGCTGCATAACATCCTCAATACCGGGAAGTACGGGGCTCGTGAAACACGGACCGGACGGAATATCCGAAACAAAATTCTCGGTATCGTCCTCGGGAATCATGATACGTCGCTGTCGACTGGTGAACTTCTACTTGAGTTCCACGACGAAGGAGATGATCTCGAAGCGAGTATCGGGGATTACATTTCGACCGTCCAGCGTACGGATTGGGAAGTATATGGCGAGTTCGATGGTGCCGACCAGTTCCCGGACTGGTTCGAACGATTGGAAGCGGTTGCCAGTCGGGAAGCAACCGATGCTGACGAAATACTCCGAGAGGAGTTTACAGATCTAATGGAGGCAGCTACTGACATATTCATCGACGATGATTGAACAAACCTTCGAGGCAACGTTGTACGCGCCGCTCTTTTATTCCAGTTCGGAGGGGCGCGCAATACGAACACAGCCGACCCTTTCGTCGACAGCACTCATGCACGCACTCGGCTACCGATATTTTGAACTGGAAAAACGATATGCGGAGTTCGGTGACGAAGCGACGACTGCTGATTACTCACATCTCAGAGAATTACCGTTCTTCGTCACTGACATGCGTCCAATAGCTGTGGACACCGACGAACGAACGTTCCGCAGTACCGATTATCGATCTGAACGACATTTTACGACGAACGACCCCGACGTCGCGGATCAGATTTCCGGAAACAAGTCAGTTCCAGAAATCCTCGAAAAATCGGGTGCTGCATACCAGACAATTCGAAACTACATTGGAATCTCTCCCGGATCGAAATTCGAATTCACCGTCTGGAGCGATACGAAACTTCCAGAGAATCCGTTCTTCCGAATGGGAATCAAACAAACAGGAGAGTTCCGTGCGGAACCCACTGAACTGGATACGCTGGTACTCAACAAATACCTGCTTTCGGAAGTGTACGAGCTTTCTGACGAGTTGCTTACCGAGATAGTCGAACACAGTCAAGCATTTAATCGTGGTAACGATCCACGGTTACAACATTTCGTTGGTGTCGATCCTGAATTTGCTCGCGAACAAGTGCTTCCAGAGGTTCTCGAATGACTGAATTCGAGGTTGACGGTGCGAGTTTAGCGACAGAGCCACCTCAGCCACCGCTCGAAGAGCGTGGCTTCGAATACGCTCGTGCGTTCCAAAACAGAGTCATTGAATGGATTCAGAACGGGACAGATCCAATTTCGGTCGTCCGTGCTCCCACAGGAGCGGGCAAGACAGCAACTTTCTACGAACTCATTGAGTCGCGTGATATGACTCTCCTCGTCTACCCGACAAACGCCCTCCTCCGACAACAACGAGAGCGATTTGAAGACGACGATGTTGATGTCGCTGTTCTCAACGCGAATACGTTGGACGGACATGGACACGAACGGACAGAACAGTTGCTTAGTTTCGTCAACAAATATGCAACCGATTACGATGCGGTGTTGACCAATCCCGATATCCTTCAGGCAGCTATTCAAGACATGTATCTCGGGAGTGACCCGATGCGGTTTTTCAATAAGTTCGATGCGATAGTCTACGATGAATTTCACTTCTATGATGCTCTTTCAGTAAGTGGTCTCTTGTTACAGATCAAAATCATCGAGGAACGTCAACCGGATCCAAAGATACTCCTCGCATCTGCGACCCCAAACGAGGAGTTTGTACGCTTTCTGCGTGAACGTATCGGGCTAACAGTTCGAGATATCGATAGTGAGTACGATTCAGACGGCGATCAATTCCGGTATCGTATGTTCGTACGAAGGCACGAGGACAGGAAGATCATCGATTGCCGAGACGAGATCGCTACAGAACTCCAGGACAAAATCGACGCAGTCGACGACTACGATGAGCCACAAATAGTCTTGGTGTTCAATAGCGCAAAAGACAGCAACGACTTTCACGATTTTCTCTACCGTGAGTACCCAACTGTCTTCGAGCACACCGCTAAGGACAACGGGTTCGATACGAACGATGAATCGGTCGATCTCGATGAGACGAATTTCTATATTCTCAATACGACAAGTAAGGGTGAGGTCGGACTTGATTACGACATAACGACACTATATATGGAGAAACCATTCACCGCGAGCGCGTTTCTCCAGCGGTTCGGTCGTGCCGGTCGTCAGTCGGAAGCAACCGTCGATATCTACGGTCTCGGACAAGGCCCATGGGGTGAGGACGTCGACTTTCCTACATTTGCTGAACAGATCTACGAAGGATTAGAATCAACGCAGATGAATCAGAGTCGGTTAGCAGATCTTGTCGGCTTTCGAGCTGCCTATGCGATTACAGAACGTGAGGAGAGTTCAAGCTGGTTCAATCAGGAATTGCGCGAAGATTTCGAGACAAACATTGACAGATACGATCGGTGGTATGGATTTATTCAGGCGGTCAATGCCGAGTACGAGGAAATAAAAGACGGATTCGGTCCTGGAAAATACCAGCAGAACAGTCCTGAGGCGAAGCTACTTGAGTTTACCAAAGAGTGTTTCAAAACCTTCCGAGGTCTTCGAGGACGGTCATTGTCGGCATCGATCAAATATCCTCGTGGAGATCAACTCGGTGTCACAACCTATGACCTCTCAACGACGCTTCGAAATTACGATATCGTGGACGTTGATGACAATAATACTCTGGTTTTAGGGTTGTCAGATGACGATACCCCCTCTGTCGTCACGGCACGTCTCCCCGCATATGAGACAGAGCCGACTAAGTACGACCAGTCGACAAAGGCAATAGAGGAACTACTCCAAACGAAGATTCACCGGCACATCGATCAGACTGGTTTGAACGAGGAGTTCTCGGTATCGACAGAGTTGTTACACCGATTTTTCGAGACCATCCGCATCGTCGATGCGATCATTCCATCTCGGATAACGACTTCTACGTACGATATTGAGATTGATAGTGACACAAATGGTCCTCCGGAAATCAATGTCCAAGCACGTCAAATATGACCGATGAACTGATCAATGTCGCGGATCTCAATCAATTTTCTTACTGTCAACGACGGTATTGGTACCTACATTTCTACGATACACAAGGTCGGAACTACGAACGAATTGAAGGAAAAACGAAGCATGAAAATCAATCAACACGAGGTGATTGGGTTAACGAGCTCTATCTCGAATCCGAAGAGATCGGATTGAAGGGAAAGATCGATATTCTCGATTCAACGGACGGGCAAATCATCCCTATTGAGCGAAAACGTGCGGAGAGTGGTGATTACTACAAAAGCGATGAAGTCCAGTTGGCTGGCTACTGTATGCTACTTGAAGAACATCTCGATGAGCCTGTGCGGCAAGGTGCGATATATCTCTACGAAACGGATCAGCGAATGCACATTCCGATAACTGAATCTCATCGGGAAACAGTTCGAGAACAGATCGAGGCGATGCGATCGATGACCGTCGAAGACATCCCGCCGCTTACCGACAACCCCTCGAAGTGCGAGGCGTGTTCGGCACGGGAGTACTGTATGCCTGAGGAGACGGCTATTCTGGAACCTAAGAAAGCTCGTGGTACGGGTTGGGAGGGTGAGGTATGAAAGCCACGGAGGGGATGTTCGACGAATCGGTCGTCTATGTCACCAAACAGGGCACGCAGGTCAGAACCGACGGCGGCCGTATCGTGGTCTGGGACGTCGACGGTGATGAAGGCGAACTCGCTACGTTCCCGACCGAAAAGCTCGATACGATCAACGTCTTCGGCGGCGTGAACTTCTCGACGCCGTTCGTCGCCGAGGCCAACGAACACGGTATCATTCTGAACTACTTCACGCAGAACGGCAAGTACCGTGGGAGCTTCGTTCCCGAAAAGAACACGATCGCGGAGGTCAGGCGAGCTCAGTACGCACTGGATGACACGATCGAGTTGGATATCGCGGCGTCGATGATCGCCGGCAAGATCCGGAACGCCCGGACACTGCTCTCGCGGAAGGGCGTGTACGGAACGGATGTACTCAAGGACCTCGGCGTCCGAGCGACGAACGTCGAGACAAAAGACGACCTCCGGGGCGTTGAGGGAGAAGCCGGTGAGCGATACTTCAGTCGACTGGATGAGACGCTTACGGATGGGTGGACTTTCGAGAAGCGGACGAAACGACCACCGGAGGATCACATCAACTCGTTACTGTCGTTAACCTATGTGTTCATGAAAAACGAGGTTATGAGTGCGCTCAGACAGTACAACCTTGATCCGTTCTTGGGTGTCCTTCACGCTGACCGGCATGGTCGACCTTCGCTAGCGCTCGATTTACAGGAGGAGTTCAGGCCGATTTTCTGTGATGCGTTCGTCACCCGGTTGGTGAACCGCGGTGTTATTACCCATGACCAGTTCACGCAGGACAACCACTTGGCCGATGATGCGTTCAAAATCTACTGTTCGAAGTTCGACGAGTTCATGCAGGAGGAATTTACGCATCCGTACTTTGAGTACACCGTTTCGCGGCGGAAGGCAGTACGGCAGCAAGCGATCCTGTTGCGGAAAGCGATCACTGGTGAACTGGACGAATATCACGCGCTGACGTTCTCAAAATAACCATGCGCTTGGCGATCGCCTACGACGTGAGTGAGGATGCGAACCGCCGACGAGTGTATCGAACACTCCAGCGGTATGGCGCGTGGCGGCAGTACAGTGTTTTCGAAGTCGATGTGACGAAGGCGGAACGTGTCGAGCTTGAGGACGATCTCGAATCACATATCGAGCCGTCCGACGGTGATCGCATCCGGATCTATCGTCTGTGTGAGTCCTGCCAAGACAATACGACCGATCTCGGTTCGGAGCCGCCCGACGAACAATCGAACGTTCTCTGAGTTGAGCTACGTGGACCCTTATTAAGTTCCTGTACAGCCCCTATCGACGTAACCGGGGCCGAAATTCGAGAGCTGAGAAAGCTTTTTCACGTCTATAGCCGTAATTTCACCCCCTGTCGAGACGGAGAGAAAACCCAGCACGGGATTGAAACCGCGATGGCGACGAGTAAGTCACTCCCCAAGCAAGAGGTCGAGACGGAGAGAAAACCCAGCACGGGATTGAAACGGAACCCGATCCACGCCGCCGGGCGGTCAGGAACCGGTCGAGACGGAGAGAAAACCCAGCACGGGATTGAAACTGGTGTGAGACAGGGGCCGACGACCTCACCGTCAGTCGAGACGGAGAGAAACCCGAGCACGGGATTGAAACATCGACACCAACCCGAGTTACCGCCGACGACAGAGAAGTCGAGACGGAGAGAAAACCCAGCACGGGAT
>NZ_WPCE01000137.1 GCF_009742825.1 Halorubrum sp. CBA1125 | reverse complement strand
GCCCTTTGATCCACCCGCACCGCACAGCCCGCCTCACGCTCCCCAGCCTCGCGGGTTCGCGCTCTTCGAGCAGCTCACCGCGTCCCTCGCGCTCGGGTTCGCGGCCTCCCGGCCGCTCACCGGAGCGCGCCACCACAACAACGGATCGATCGTCTCCTCGGTTGTACTGATCGTCCTTTGGGGCGTGGCAACCGTTCGATGACACGCTGGTCTCCGAGATCGCTTCGTCGGTCACCGGGAAGGTCCGTCTTCATCGACGGACGATTCTCGGTACGCCGATCGACGCCCGCGTCTTCGCGCGGGCGTATCATTAAGTAGGTAGGGGGAGTCGGCCGGAGTATGGAATACACGACGCTGGGGGATACGGGAATGACGGTCAGCCGGCTGTGTCTCGGCACGATGAGCTTCGGGTCCGGACGGACGTGGACGCTCGACGAGGAGCAGAGCGACGAGATCATCCAGCGTGCGCTGGACCTCGGTATCAACTTCTTTGACACCGCGAACGTCTACTCGCAGGGGGAGAGCGAGGAGATCCTCGGCTCGTCGCTGGCGGGCCACAACCGGGACCGCCTCGTCGTCTCGACGAAGGTCTATCACCCGATGGATCCCGAGAACCCGAACTCGAGCGGCCTCTCCCGGAAGACCATCCAACAGGAGCTGTCGAACTCCCTGGAACGTCTCGGGATGGACACGGTGGACATCTACCACGCCCACAGCCTCGACCCCGAGACGAGCGTGGAGACGACGATGCGCGCGTTCAACGAGGTGATAGAGCGGGGGATGGCCCGGTATCTCGGCGCCAGTTCGGTGTGGGCCTGGGAGTTCTCGGAGGCGCTGCGCGTGGCCGACACGCTCGGACTGGAGCCGTTCTCGGTGATGCAGAACCACTACAACCTGGCGTACCGGGAGGAGGAGCGGGACGTGTTGCCCCTGTGTGACAAACACGACGTCGGGGTCATCCCCTACAGCCCGCTGGCGCGCGGCTACCTCACGCGCCCGGACGACGCGACGGCGGCGACCACCCGGGGAGCCGACGAGGCGGTCGAGTACGACCACACGTACCACGAGGGCGGCGGCCGGACGATCAACGAACGGGTCGAGGAACTCGCCGAGGAGAAGGGCGTCTCGATGGCGCAGATCTCGCTCTCGTGGGTGCTCCATCAGGACTGGGTCGACGCCCCGATCATCGGGGTTTCGAGCGTCGAACACCTCGAAGACGCCGTGGAGGCCCTCGACGTGTCGCTCTCCGGGAGCGAACTGGAGTACCTCGAGGAACCCTACGAGCCCTCGGAGATAGCCGGTCACGACTGGCCGGCGGATATCACCGGCCACCGGTAGCGCGCGCCGACGAGGAGGAGGCGACCGTCGTCGTGAACCGATTCGCCGAGTCGATGGAGATTGCAGACGTGAGCGCCTTCCGCTGTTCCGAGCGGATCTCTTCCGTGACCGGATCGAACTACCCGTCGACGGCGGCTCGATCCACACGATGGACGCGTCGCGTTCAGTCGTTCTTCGCCGTCGGGGAGGGAGCGGCGAAATTGCCGTCCTCGTCGAACTCGATGGGACCGGGTTCGGAGACGACCCGGAGATCGTCCCGCTCGCGGGCTTCCTCGACGAGCGCCCGCGAGGCGTAGACGCGTTTTAAGTGCATCGTATCGGTCACACGCAGGACCCGCACCGTATCCGGGTCTACTACCCCGATCGTCGAGAGCATCGTGGCCAGTCCCGCGCGGTCCGTCTCCACGATCGGCGGGATGCGCGCGCTCCGGATGGCGCTCGACGTGATGCCGTTTATCAGCGCCTTCGAGAGGTCCATGCTGTCGAAGAAGTCGGCGTGTGCCACGTCGGCCTGTCCCACGCCGATACCGTTCCCCATCGATGGCTCGGTGAGCGAGCGGACGTAGATGCGCTTGACGTCGGGTTTCTCCGGTTCCGGCTCCCAGAACGCGAACTCCATGCGGCCGACCACGTTCGTGTCCATCCCGGCGCCGCTTATCTCCTTGCCGTGTGCGTCGAGCACGAGCGCGTCGAGGTCCTCGAAGGGGAGTGTCGGCATCAGCTCGTAGGCCCGTTCGAGCAGCGCCGCCTCCCTGTCGAGGAAGCCGTCCGGGGGCACGCCTTCGATCAGCGCCGTGTCGTCGTATTGGTCCTCCACGATGGCGATCCCGCCGACGACGGGCAACTCCTCTCGCAGCAGCGTCGATATCTCGGGTATCATGCGGCTGAGGCTCCATCCCACGGAGCGCTCGTGGGCGATCTTCGCGCCGCGTTGTTTCCCCATCCCGATGACGAGCATCTTCGAGAGCCCGCTTTCCACCTCGCCCTGGAAATCGGTGTGGGGTTTGACGCGGTTGATGGGAACGATCGCGTCGGCGGCGGCGGCGTTGGCGTCCGCGACGACGGGTACGTCGCGTTCTGGCGTCCGGCCCACCTCCACGACTTCCATCGACGACCGTATCTCACACCCTATCGTCTCCTCGTTGATTCCGAGGGCCTCGAGCTTCTTCCGCTGGCCCTCGCCGGTCGCGCCGCCGTGGCTCCCCATCGCCGGGAATACGAACGGCTCGTAGCCCCGCTCGTGGACTCCCGAGACGACGCCCGAGACGATGGCCGCGAGGTTCGCGATACCCCGGCTTCCGACGCCGAGCGCGACCTCTCCGCCCGCCGGCACGTCCGTCAACGAGAGGGCGTCCAGTGCCGCCGCGGCCGCGTCAGCGACCGCGTCGTCGGGAATCGGGTCGGTCTCCCAGAGCTGTTCGATGACGCCCATCTCCGGGAAGGACACGTCGCCACACGCCTCCAACACCATCTCCTCCGGAACGGGGGCGACGGTGGCGTCGTGATCGTTCGACATGGGGTTCGGAATGGGGTCCGTGAGGATAAATCCTCCTACCGGGTCGGCTCTTCTCTCATCTGTTCCCGTGCTATTGGTACCTTCGACGGTGGGAGCGAACCAATCGACGCGATATCGTCCAACGATGACGGACGATCAGTAATGTTTGTACTTCAACTCGATCACGTTGACGGTCGCTTTGATCGCGTCGAGCAGCTCGCGGTCGAACTCCTGCTCGCCGATGCGGCGCTTCGGTCCGGAGATCGCCACGCTGACGCCGGCACCGAGCCGATCTCGGGGTCGAACGCCACCGCGATAGCCTTGATCCCCTCGCGTCGCTCTTCGTCCTCGACCGCGTAGCCGCGGTCTCGGATCCGGTCGAGCGCCTCGAAGAGCGCCTCTCGTTCCGTGATCGTGTTCTCGGTCGCCTCCGGGAGGCCGTGCCGGTCGACGACGTCGTCGACGCGCTCGTCGGGGAGCTGGGCTAAGAGGGCTTTTCCGAGGGCGGTCCAGTGCATGTGCGTGTACTGGCCGACCGGGGAGTTGTCGAACACGCCCTCGGAGGGCTCGGCCGAGTACAACAGGACCCGTTTGCCGCCCTCCTCGATACCGAGGTTCGCCACCTCTCCGGTGTCGGCCGACAGCGCGTCTATCTCGGGGCGGGCTGCCTGGTAGATACTCATCTGCTTCCTGACGGCACCCCCGATCTCGAGGAACCCGTGACTCAGGCTGTACTTCCCGTCCTCGTTGATGACGTACCCCTCGTCGGCCAGCGTCTGGAGGTACACGTGGACGGTGCTTTTCGGCATGTCCAGGCGATCGGCGAGTTCCGAGACGCCCGTCCGTTCTCGATCCCTGAGCGATTCAACAATCTTGAACATAGTGCTGACTGCTTTGATGCGATTGTTGGATTCGCGTTCAGACACGGGACCACTCATACCTGCTAGACTCTCTCGTACACGATTATAGTTTACTGTCGTCGCCTCATCCGAGTTACCCGGTACGATCGTACGAGTGGGTACGACGGTCCATGGGAGCTTTTGCCGCCAGCAGATTTATTCTGATTGTGACCCGTCCTTCCAACGATAGCGGACGCGATCTGGCGGGATGGGCAAGGGACGTCCCCGCGTCGGTCGCCGACAGACCCGACCGATTTTGTTCACGTTTCAGCGTCGTCGAACGCAAACAGCGAGCGAACGCAAACAACGCCGAAGGCTGCCTGTCGCGGGGGGAGACGTCGTCTGAACCCGCCGATCGAAGTACAAAGAGAGCAGCTGCTATGTCTCTTCGAACTGTCCTACCAGTTGTGGTAGACGGTCTTCAGCTGGGTGTACTTGAGGACGCCGTACTTGCCGTCCTCGCCGCCCATACCGGACTCGTTCCAGCCGATGTGATGGCCTTGGAGGGCCTCGCCGAGGGTCCGGTTGATGAACACCTCTCCGAACTCGATGCGCTGGGCAGCCTCCATCGCGATCTCGTAGTCCCGAGTGAAGACGTACGAGGAGAGGCCGTAGCGGGAGTCGTTGGCGTACTCGACGGCCTCGTCGAAGCTGTCGATCTCGATGATCGGACTGACTGGGCCGAACACCTCGTCCTGGATGATGTCCATGTCCTGAGTGACGTCCGTGAGCACCGTCGGCTCGTAGAAGAAGCCCTTCTCGAGCGTCTCGGGACGCTTCCCTCCGGTCAATACCCGGGCACCCTGCTCGACGGCGTTCTGGACGGCCCCCTCGGTCCCCTCGAGTTCGTTCCGGTTGACCTGGGGCCCCATGTCGACGCTCTCGTCGCGGGGGTCGCCGACGGTGATCGACTCCATCGCGTCGACGTACTTCTCGGTGAACTCCTCGGCGACGTCGGAGTGGACGTACACCCGCTCGGCGCAGGTACAGACCTGCCCGGTGTTCGAGACCCGCGCGACGAGGATATCCTCGACGGCGGCGTCGAGGTCGGCGTCTTTCCAGACGATCGCGGGCGCCTTCCCGCCCAGCTCTAAGGAGACCTCCTTGAGCTGGTCCGAGGCCGAGCGCATAATCGCCTTGCCGGTCTGCGTGGAGCCGGTCATCGTGATCATGTCAGTCTGGTCGGCCTCGACGAGGTGGGAGCCCGAGCCGACGACGAAGTTGAGGACGCCGTCGGGGAGGTCAACGTGTTCGTCGATGATCTCGATGACGCGCATCGCCGACAGCGGCGTGTCGGTACTGGGCTTCATCACGACCGTGTTGCCCGCGACGAGGGCGGGTGCGAGCTTGCGGGCGAACACCGACACGGGAGAGTTCCACGGCGTGATGCCGACGACGACGCCGTAGGGGTGACGCTGGAGGTCGATCTTCTCGTCGCGGTCGTCGCTGGGAACGATGTCGCCCTCCATCCGGCGGTCCCACTCGGCGTTGTACTCGATCCGCTGAGGGCCGCGGCCGGCCTCGGCGTAAGCGCTCTCTTTGATCTTCCCGGCCTCGTCGATGATGATCTCGCCGATCTCCTCCTGGTAGCCCCTGAGGGCTTCTGCCATCTCTCGGAGGTACTCGCCGCGTTCGCGTGCGGGCGTCTCGGCCCACTCGACGCGTGCGTCCTCCGCGGCGTCCAGCGCCGCGTCGAGCTCGTCGGCGGTCGCCCGCTGGACCGTGTCGACAACGTCCTCGGTCGCGGGATTCACCACGTCGACCGTCTCGGAGCTCTGCGATTCGCGCCACTCGCCGTCGATGTACAGCGGCTTGTCCGTATCTGGGAGTGTCATACGTGAACTTCCATTCAATCGACGGTGTTAGTTGTTCCGATCGATTCAAGCTGAGGGTGTTCCGTGTCGTTCTCGACCGCTCCGGCGTCTGTCTGCCGTGTCGAACTCACGGCGATCGGACGGGTGTACGAACGAAACATGACCTTAATTATGCTGGACTTCCATGAGGGAGTATGCAGTTTGATTGGATGGTCGCCTGTTATCCGGGTGACGGCGTACACCGAGACTACCCGCAGATGGAACACCTCGACCGAGAGACGATGATGTCCGGCGTCGACACGGTCGTCGACGCCGGATTCGAGGGGTTGTGGGCGCCCGACCACTTCATTCTCGGCCCCCACAACGAGGAGTACGAAGTCTGGACGCTCTTGTCCGCCCTCGCCGAGCGAACCGACGACGTCGATATCGGTCCGCTCGTCGGCGCCATCACGTACCGGAACCCGGCACTCCTGGCGAAGATGGTGACGACCGTCGACCACCTCTCCGACGGACGCGTGATACTCGGCCTCGGTGCCGGTTGGCACCGCGAGGAGCACCAGCGCTACGGCTACGAGTTCCCCGAAGTCAATACGCGCATCGACATGCTCGAGGAAGGGCTCGAAGTCATCACGCGCATGTTCACCGAGGAGGCGCCGTCCTTCGACGGCGACCACTACCAGATCGACGGCGCGTACAACCAACCGAAGCCGATTCAGGAGCCGTACCCGCCGATCTCGATCGGCGGGGCCGGCCCCCGGATGCTGCGCCTGACGGCGAAGTACGCGGACGAGTGGAACGTCGAGATCAGCGCGCGCAACCGCGGTCCGCCGATCGAGTTCAAAGCGCAGAAACTCGACGAGTACCTAGAAGAGGAGGGCCGCGACCCGGACGAGGTCGAACGCTCGTGGCTCGCCCACGTGCTCGTCCGCGAAGACGAAGCGGCCCTCGACGAGATCTGCGACGATATCTTCCCGCTCCCGTGGGGCGAAGAAGAGGACATCGACGAACAGCTCACCGCGGACAACGCGTGGGAGAAGGGACAGATGATCATCGGCACGCCCGAGGAGGTCGCAGAGCGCATCGAATACATCCGCGACCTCGGATTCGAGAAGATCCAGTTCATGTTCCTCGACTTCCCGGAGACGCGGAGCATCGAACTGTTCGCCGACGAGGTCGCGCCCCAGTTCGTCTAGCCCTTCTCGGTGACCATTCCGGTAGTTCTTTGACGGCGGATATCATTGATACCAGTACACATGCAAGCCAGCGACTGGACCGACCTGAGCCAGACTCTGACCGAGGATAGCCCCACGCTCCCGCCGCTGCATCCGGCCCCGGAGTTCGAGGACTTCGCGACGCTCGAGGAGGACGACTACAACTCGACGATCCTCCATCTCGAGACGCACTGCGGGACCCACATGGACGCACCGACCCACTTCCTCTCCAAGGACGAACACCGCACTATCGACGAGATCCGTCTGGACGAGATGCTCACGGAGGGCGTCATCTGTGACTTCACGGACAAAGAGCCCGGCGAGGGCGTCAGTCGAGCGGAACTCGCCGAACAGGCGGAAAAATACGACCTGAGCGCCGGCGACTATCTCATCTGGGACTGCGGAATGAAACCCGAAGACACCGACGAGTACCTGCGGAACTTCGTCTATCCCGAGAAAGGCGCGGCGGAGTACATGGTCGAACAGGATATCGCGTGCTTCGCCATCGACGCGCTCTCGGCCGACAAACCCGGTGCGGCGCTCGAAGAACACCACGTCCACTACACGCTCCTCCCCGAAGACATCCTGATCATCGAGGGCGTCGACAACCTCGATCAGGTCGAGCCGGGACGGTACGACGTGATCTGTACCCCGATCTCCTACGCCAATCGCGACGGGTCGCAGGTCCGACTTCTCGTGCGGCCGCAGTAAACGCGGCTGTCCCCCCTCACCTCTCCGGTCGCGTTCGACGGACGTCAGAGGCCGCGACTCTCCCATCCTCGCTTTCGCTGTCGCACTACGCACCCACAGAAACGACTCTGTCGAAACCCTCGGCAGGTGACACATTCTACTCCGGTTTCGTTCAATACAGGTGAGAGAACGAATATTCGGTGGCGCGCCCGGGAGCGGGCCGGAGGCCCGCGACCGGAGCGGCGAGGGATGCGGTGAGCGCTCGAAGA
>NZ_WPCE01000142.1 GCF_009742825.1 Halorubrum sp. CBA1125 | reverse complement strand
GCGGAGCGCGTCGCGGACGAGCGGGTTCGCGGTCACCGCCTCGCGGGTGTCGGCTGCCAGCGACATGTCCGTCCGTGCGTCACCGGTCGGCATGGCGGTTTCGGTCGGCGAGCGGTGACGGATCGCCGTCGACGACCGGTTCCGCTCGGATGGTGTCGACCGATTCCGCTCGGCGGGGGCGACCGGTTCCGACCGGGCGGTTCCCGGCGCGTCGGAGGCGTCGAAGTCCCTAAGAGCGCCGCGTCCCCAGCACGGGTATGCAGTCGCTCGTCATCGTCGCGCACGGCTCGCACCTCAACCCGGAGTCCAGCGCGCCGACGTACGACCACGCGGACACGATCCGTGCGTCCGGCGCGTTCGACGAGGTGCGGACCGGCTTCTGGAAGGAGGAGCCGCACTTCCGCGAGGTGCTCCGCACCGTCGAGGGCGACGAGGTGTACGTCGTCCCGCTTTTCGTCTCGGAGGGGTACTTCACCGAGCAGGTGATCCCCCGCGAACTCAGGCTCGACGGCTGGGACGTCTCCGCGTGGGACTCCGACGGGCTCTCCGCGGACCAGGCCACCCTCGTCGCCGCGGACGTCGACCGCGAGGTCCACTACTGCGGCCCGGTCGGCACCCACCGCGCGATGACCGACGTGATCGTCCGGCGCGCCGAGTCGGTCACCGGCGACCCGGACGTGGGCGAGGGGTTCGGGCTGGCGGTCGTCGGCCACGGCACCGAGCGAAACGAGAACAGCGCGAAGGCGATCGAGTACCACGCCGACCGGCTCCGCGAGCGCGACGCTTCGCGGAGGTGCGGGCCCTGTACATGGACGAAGAGCCCGAGGTCGACGACCTCCCGGAGCACTTCGAGAGCGACGACGTCGTCCTCGTCCCGCTTTTCATCGCCGACGGCTACCACACCCAGGAGGACATCCCGGAGGACGTGGGGCTCTGTGAGAGCCACGAGGAGGGGTACGACGTGCCGACCGCGGTCGACGGCACGCGGATCTGGTACGCCGGCGCGGTCGGGACGGAGCCCTTGATGGCGGACGTGATCCTCGAACGCGCCGCCGACGCCGGCGCCGACCTCGGCACCGCGCTCGCGGACGTGCGCGAGACGACCCGCGTCGCCACGGGGGACTAACCGTGGCGGACCCGACAGCGACGCGGCCTCCGCGCCGGACGACGACGAGGCGGTGACCGACGACGAGCCCGCAGTCCCCGAGATCGACCTGCCGGGCGACGCGTTCGACGCCGTGCTCGACGCGCTCGAAGAGCGTGAGGGCGCGGCCGAGGCGACCGAGGCGGGCGAGATCGCCGAGACCGCCGAGACTGCGGAAGGAACCCCCGAGCCGATCCGGTTCGAGGGGTTCTCCGTCGCCCGCGACGGGGACGGGAACGGGGACGGCTTCCGCCTCGCTCCCGTCGACGGCGAGCCCCTGACCGGTCTGAGCGAGCGCGAACTCCACGCGGCGCTCGACGAGCGCGCCCCCGCGGTCACGGACTGGTACGTCTTCGAGCGCGTCGTCGGCGAGTTCGGTCCCCGTCGCGCGTTCCTGCGGTGGATCGAGGACGCCGACGGCGAGACCGTCGCGGCCCGGTACGCCGCGCTCGCCGAGGGGCTCGAGCGCGCGTGGGGACAGCTGCGGATCACGGCGACGGTCACCGACCGGGGCGAACGCCGGTACGACGTGCGCCACGCCGACGACGCCGGCGTCCCGATCGACGAACTCGACGCCTACGAGGACCCGCTCGACGCCCGCGAGATAGTCACGTTCGACGAAAAGGGGCGGTACCGGCCGCTCAAGACGGCGCCCACGCTCGCGAGCGGGTGGGTCTACCCCGACCTCGGCCCCCGAGACGCCTACGAGCTCGTGGAGACGGTCTACCCCGCGACGGTGGCGAACTGGCACCGCGAGCGCGAGGGGGAACTCGACGTGACTCACTGGCGGGAGACGATGGCGCGGCAGTCGGGCATCTACGGCGTGATCCAGACGTGGGACCGCGGCGAGGGCCACGAGCACGTCAACTGGGTGGCGGAGGCGTGCTGTGACGACTCGCAGTGTCTCAAGCGGCGCGAGTGGGAGTACGACGCCGACACCGACCTCGACGTCGACGGCGGCGACGGCGTCTTCCCCTGCCGGGAGCCCTGTTCCGTCGTCGTGAGCGCCGCCCGCACGTGGACCAGACTGGAGAGCGAGCAGCCGCGGACCTACGAGTTCGAGCTGACCCCGAGCGAGAAAGCGCAGATCGAAGACATCATCGACGCAGTCGCCGACGGCCGCATCGACGAGATCCGCGAGGCGGACACGAGAGAGGGCGCGAACCGGTACCGCGCGCGGTTCCTCCGCGCGAAGCGGTTCGACGACGCCGGGAACCTCGGCGGGGTGCCGACCGACCCCGACGACGCTCCGTAGACGGAGAACGACGAGGAGCCGTCTTCGAGATGGCTACGACGGTCGTTTGCGGTGGCGCCCTCCGGTGTCGAAGTCGGCAGCGAGCCGAGCGAGAGATCGCCGCGAGCAAAGCGAGCGGCTGCTCGGAACGCTCCGATTTCCGGTGGAGTCGTCGACCGGCGCGAAGCGCCGGCGCCACCGCAGGGAGCGAGTAGCAGGAACGTTCACTTGTGAATCCACTCGTACCATTCACCGAGATCGACGAGTTGATTTTTGACTCCGTCGGGGCCGTACTGGTAGAACACCTCGTCAACTGTGCGAGCAAGTCCTTCCGGATCGGTGTCGGGGAGGTTCTGGTCGTAGTAGAGTAGGATCCCGAAGTGGTTGTACTCGTCGTGTAGTGGCTCGAAATCTTTTGCGTTGTTCGTCAACAGGACAGTGCCGGACTCGCCACACCACGAGACCAGTTCGGCGTCACTCGTGTGTTCGCCGAACCGGTCTTTCGCCTGTTCGACAGTGTATCCCCGTTCTCGAAGCGTTCGTTCGAAGACGCGACCGACGTGCTCGTCAAGCAGAATCCGAACCCCGGTCACTGCACGGGTTCTTTCGGTTTCAGCGACGATTCTCGAACGTGCTCGAATGCTGCTTCGTTCTCTTTTTCGAGCTCACGCATCTCCTCGATGTGAGCGTAGTAGTAGGAGAGAGACTCGTACACGTCTGCGAGAGATACGTCGAACTGATCCGCGACGTAAGCAGGGGCCTGTCCGCTGTCAATCACCCGTGCGGCAACGTGGCGAACGCCGATGCGCGTGCCGTCGATTCGTGGCTCGCCACCGAGCACGTCTTCGTCGTGGGTGATACTCATACGACCGGATAGGTCCCCTCATCGGTTATATCTTTTCGGCGGCCAATCTTGTCGCCCCCGTCATTTCGCACGCTCATTCGGAACGGGAGATCCACCGAACGGTGGGCACGAACCCCCCCTCGTGAATCGTTCCATGACCCACATCACGTACAGTGAGGAGACGTTGGAAGCCCTCGTCACGTGGCACCGACGACGGATAGGTACATAGACGCCAACGACGCCGGCCGGCCGATCACGGTGAACACCGACTGATCGACGCTACACACGCACAGCCACTGATCGACGCCACGCACGCACAGCCGAGAACGCGGGCGATTTCGAACGAATCGTGAAAGGTATTATCACGAAAACTTTAGACGCGGGACCGGCCTAACTCGGCGCAATGAGTGGCGGCCCCGAGCTGATAATCACGGAGAAGGACAACGCGGCGCGGCGCATCGCCGACATCCTGAGCGGCGAGTCCGCGACGGCCGAGCGCGTGAACGACGTGAACGTCTACAAGTGGGGCGGCAAGCGCTGTATCGGGCTCTCCGGGCACGTCGTCGGCGTCGACTTCCCCGCCGAGTACAACGACTGGCGCGACGTCGAGCCGGTCGAGCTGATCGACGCGCCGGTCACCAAAGAGCCCACCCAGGAGGGGATCGTCGCCGCGCTCCGGCGGCTCGCCCGCAACGCCTCCCGCGTGACGATCGCGACCGACTACGACCGCGAGGGCGAGCTCATCGGCAAGGAGGCGTACGAGCTGGTCCGCGAGGTGAACGAGGACGCGCCGATCGACCGCGTCCGGTTCTCCTCGATCACCGAGCGCGAGGTGCGAGAGGCGTTCGCGAACCCCGACGACCTCGACTTCGACCTGGCCGCCGCCGGCGAGGCCCGCCAGACGATCGACCTGACGTGGGGCGCGGCGCTGACCCGGTTCCTCTCGCTTTCGGCCCGCCAGCTCGGCGACGACTTCATCTCCGTCGGCCGGGTCCAGGGGCCGACGCTCAAGCTCATCGTCGACCGCGAGCGGGAGATACAGGCGTTCGACCCCGAGTCCTACTGGGAGCTGTACGGCGACCTGGCGAAGTCGAGCGGCGACCCCTTCGAGGCGCGCTACTTCTACCTGAACGACGAGGGCAACGAGGCCGAACGCGTCTGGGACGGCGACGCGGCCGAGACGCTCACCGAGGCGCTCGACGCGGCCGACGAGGCGGTGGTCGACGACGTGACCCGGCGGACGCAGACCGACGACCCGCCGACGCCGTTCAACACCACCGCGTTCATCCGCGCGGCGGGGTCGCTCGGTTACTCCGCCCAGCGCGCGATGTCGCTCGCGGAGGACCTGTACACCGCCGGCTACGTCACCTACCCGCGAACCGACAACACGGTGTATCCCGACGACCTCGATCCGGCGGAGCTGCTGGCCGACCTCAGCGACTCGCCGACGTTCGGCGAGGACGCCGCGAGTCTGCTCGACGGCGACGACGCGATCGAGCCGACCGAGGGCGACGAGGAGACGACCGACCACCCGCCGATCCACCCCACGGGCGAGCTCCCCGCCGCGTCCGACCTCTCCGACGACGAGCGGGACGTGTACGAGCTGATCGTCCGCCGCTTCCTCGCGACCTGCGCCGATCCCGCCACCTGGGAGCGGCTCCGCGTCGTCGCGCTCGCGAACGGCGAGGCGACCTCCATCGCCGAGCGCGCGGACGGCCTGGCCGCCCTGCGCGACGCCGAGCGCGCGGACGGACCCGCGGACCTCGTCGCCGACGGCGGGCTCCGCCTGAAGGCGAACGGGAAGCGGCTGCTGGAAGCCGGGTACCACGACGTCTACCCGTACCGCTCCAGCGACGAGCGGATCGTCCCGGACGTCGAGGCCGGCGAGGCCCTGCGGCTCACCGACCGCCGGACGGCGGCGAAAGAGACCCAGCCGCCCCGCCGGTACGGCCAGTCGCGGCTCATCGAGGAGATGGAAAAGCGCGGCGTCGGCACCAAGGCGACCCGCCACCGGACGATCGAGAAGCTGTACGACCGCGGTTACATCGAGAGCGACCCGCCGCGGCCGACCCGGCTCGCGGAGGCGGTCGTCGAGGCCGCAGAGGAGTTCGCCGACCGGATCGTGAGCGAGGAGATGACCGCCCAGCTCGAACGCGACATGGAGGCGATCGCGGCCGGGGAGAAGGACTACGACGAGGTGACCGAGGCGTCCCGCGAGCTGCTCTCGGCGGTGTTCGACGACCTCACCGACTCGCGGGAGGCGGTCGGCGACCATCTCCAGGAGTCGCTGAAGGCCGACAAGACGCTCGGTCCCTGCCCGGAGTGCGGGTCGGACCTGCTCGTGCGGAAGTCGCGGTACGGGTCGTACTTCGTGGGGTGTGACGGCTACCCGGACTGCGAGTACACCCTGCCGCTGCCCTCGACCGGCAAGCCGCTGCTCCTCGACGAGACCTGCGAGGAACACGGCCTCCACCACGTGAAGATGCTCGCCGGCCGCAAGACGTTCGTCCACGGCTGCCCGCAGTGTCAGGCTGACGCCGCCGACGCGACCGACGACCAGGTGATCGGCGCGTGTCCGGCGTGCGGGGAGGGCGCGGCTTCGCCGGGTGACGGGGGCGGTGAAACCGCCGCCGGCGGCGAGCTCGCGATCAAACAGCTCCGCTCCGGCTCGCGGCTCGTCGGCTGTACGCGCTACCCGGAGTGCGACTACTCGCTGCCGCTGCCGCGCCGCGGCGAGATAGAGGTGACCGACGAGCGCTGTGCGGAACACGACCTCCCGCACCTCCGGGTCCACTCGGGCGACGACCCCTGGGAGCTCGGCTGCCCGATCTGCAACTACCGGGAGTTCACCGCCCGCCAGGAGGGGTCGGAGCTGCAGGCCGTCGAGGGGATCGGCGAGAAGACAGCCGAGAAGCTCCAGAACGCCGGCGTCGACGGCGTCGACGACCTCAAGTCGGCCGACCCGGACGACCTCGCGGCCGACGTCGACGGGGTCGGCCCGGACACCGTCCGCGACTGGCAGGCGAACGCCGACTGAGCCGGGGTCTGAACGAGCCCCCAAAGATAAGTCACACAGGCGGAGAGATCCGTCCATGGTGTCGGACGAGGGAGGTGATCCGGAGACCGGATCGCCAGGGAACGCCGGGTCCGCGTCGTCGAGGGCGGCGGCCCGGTCGTTCGTCGACACGGTGCCGGGGCCGACACTCGTCTGCGACCCGGCGTCGGGCGCGATACTGGCGGCGAACGAGGCCGCGGCGACGCTGTTCGGTCACGACCGGACGACGCTGACCCTCATGGGGCTGACCGACGTGGGCGACGCGCCCGCCGCGGTCGACGGCACCGCGATCGAGACGGTCCTCGAGGCGATCGGCGACGGAGAAGCGAGCCGGTTCCGGTGGGACGTCACCACCGGCGACCGCAGACGGCGGCGCGTCGAGTTCCGGGTCGATACGGCCGAGATCGCCGGCGGCGAGCGGATCGTCGCGTCGCTTTTCGACGTCACGGAACGGACGGACGCGGCGGAGGGGCGCCGCTCGCAGCGCCGGGTGACCGACGCCATCGCGTCCGTGCTTCCCGCGTCGCTGTTCCAGTGTACCGAACAGGGAACGCTCGCACGGTGGAACGAGCGCCTGATGGCGACCACCGGCTACGCGGGCGAGGAGCTGTCCGGCCGTGCGCTCGTCGACCTCTTCGACGACGAGGGGCGTGAGCGGATCGCGGACGCGCTTTCGGTCGTCTACGAGTCGGGCGAGCACGCGATCGTCGAGGCACGCCTGCTCACGCGGTCGGGCGAGCGGATCCCCCACCGGGTCACGGTCGGGCCGGTGACGGAAGCGGGGACCGTCGTCGGTGCGGTCGGCGTCGCCGAGGACCGCACCGAGGTCTCGCTCCGCGAGGAGCGGCTCTCCGTGCTGACCCGCGTCCTCCGGCACAACTTCCGGAACGACCTCAACGTGGTTATCGGATTCACCGAACAGGCGATCGAGGCGGTCGACGACGAGGAGCTGGCGGCAGACCTCGGGCGGGTCGTCGACACCGCGGAGCGACTGCTCCGCCTCGGAGAGGCGTCGCGGAAGGTCGAACAGCTGCTCGCCGAGCGGCTCGAACCCGAGCCTGTCGACCTCGCGACGGCCGTCGACGAGGCGGTCGCCGCCCTGCCGCCAGACCTCCGGTCGATCGGCGACATCGCCGTCGACGTTCCGCCCGGGACGACGGTGTCGGCGATCGACCGGCTCCCGGACGCGATCGGCGAGCTCGTCGACAAC
>NZ_WPCE01000111.1 GCF_009742825.1 Halorubrum sp. CBA1125 | reverse complement strand
CGCAGGCGCGCCACCGCAACAGCGGATCGATCGTTCCTTCGTCTGTATTGAGCGAACCCGGGTTAGAATGTACACCTACGGGGGATTTCAACAGAACTCAATACGTCCATTCCGACCGGCAAGGTACGTGTTGTCAGATAGAACGCCACACACCCCGTTGTCACAGCCCCCACAAAAGAACGATACCGACGGTCGTCACCGCCGACAGGAGCAGCTGTAACGGTCCGCCGACGACGAGAAAGTCGGTGAACTTGTAGCCGCCGGGACCGTACACCATCAGGTTGGTCTGGTAGCCGACGGGCGTCATGAACGAGGTCGCGGAGGCGAACATCACGGCCAAGAGGAAGGCGAAGCCGTTCGCGTTCAGCGCGGCGGCCGCGTCGACGGCGACGGGGATCATCAACACGACCGTCGCGACCGGCGTGATCACGTTCGCGAGCAGCCCGGTGACGAGATAAAACAGGAAGAGCACCGCGACGAGCGGGAGGAACTCCGCGGTCGAGACGAGCCCCCGTGCGATGATCGCCGCGCCGCCGGTCGCCTCCATCGCCAGCCCGAGCGGGATCACCCCGGCCAGGAGGAAGACGACGTTCCAGGCGACCGCGTCGTAGGCGTCGGTCGGCGAGAGACAGCCGGTGACGGTCATCAGGAAGACGCCGCCTAACGCGGCGATCACGATCGGCACCGCGCCGAGCGCGGCGGCGCCGACGACCCCGACCATGATCGCCACCGCGATCGGCGTCTTCGGTGACAGCGGAGCGATCTGTTCGAGGTCCTCTTCGCGCAGGCGGTCGAACGCGTCGTCGTGTGTCACCACGAGGTCGCCGGTCTCGCCGAAGTACTCGATCGCGTCGCCGGTCGTCTGGACGAGCAACAGGTCTCCCGGCTCGAGCCGGACCTCGTCGAAGCCCGCCCGGATCAGTTCTTCGTCCCGCCGAACGGCGAGTACGGTCGTACGGTGGAACTCCCCGAGTCGTGTCTCGGCGAGCGTCTCCCCGACGTAGCTCGACCCCTCGGGAACCACCGCCTTCGCGAGCGTTCCGTCGGACGCCGCCTCGTCGAACGTCTCTTCGGTGACCGACTTCCCCGCGAGACGTGAGAGGCCGAACTTCTCTCGCGTCCGGTTGATCGCCTGAAGGGGGCCGTGCACGACGAGCACGTCGCCTCGTCGCAGGCGTTGGTCGGTGTCTGCCCCGACGAACGTCTCTCCGTCTCGACGGATCTGCAGGACCGTTACCCCGCCGCTGGCCCGGCTTTCGAACTCGTCGATCCCCTGGTCGACGACGGTCGCGTCGGGTCCGACCCGCAGGGACGCGAGGTGGTCCGAGAGGTCGAACTCGTCGACGAGATCGGCTTCGACCGGAACGCGCGCCGGGGTCAGACGCCGTCCGATCGTCATCAGGTACGCGAGGCCGACGGCGAGGACGACGACGCCGAGCGGGGTGAACTCGAACATCCCGATCGGCCCGCGAGGGAGTAGCGTCGCGGCGAACTCGCTGGCTAACAGGTTCGTCGCCGTTCCGATCAGCGTGAGCGTTCCGCCGAGGATCGCCGCGTACGAGAGCGGGAGGAGGAGCTTCGACGGCGAGATCCCGTTCTCTCGCGCGAGGTCGGTGATCATCGGGACGAAGACGGCGACCACCGGGGTGTTGTTGATGACGCCCGCGAGCGGCCCGGTCACGCCGATGGTCGCGGCCAGCGCCCGCCTGTCGTCGTTCCGGGTGAACTTGGCGAGAGAGATTCCGAGCCGCTGGACGAGTCCGGTGTTCTGTACGCCCGCGCTGAGCATGTACATGGCGATGATCGTGACCGTGGCGGTGTTCGCGAACCCGGAGATCGCTCCGCGAGGCGTGACCTGCGTCCACGGTTCCAGCGCTGCCAGCGCGAAGATGATCCCGATAGCGGTGACGTCGTTCGGGAGGGCTTCGGTGACGAAGAGCACGAGCGCGACGCCGATCAGACAGAACACGACCAGCGTCCCCGTCGACAGCTCGGCGACGACCATGCGGCTACCACATCCCTCACCTACTTACGACTACTCCTCCCGTCCGTCTCACCGGGCAAGTCGAGTGGTCGAGCGGTTTCCTCGCGGAGTATCGGTCGGCTGACGAACCCGTACGCGGGCCCCGTCACAGTTGCAGAACCGACTCGACCTCGTATCCCTATCTCAGGCGTTCTGTGTACTCTTGAGGTATTTCTCAGTTGAATCCTTGTGTCCGGGAAGTGATAGAGAGTCGGACGCGATCTCCTGTTCGGGAGGCTGTGTCGCTCGATCGGCGTGTCGACCACGTCGTTCTCGTCGGTTGAGCGGGATGCGCTTTACGCCTCAAGACCGGAACTGTCGTCGAGTCTCATACCGGCAATCCTCCGGCCAACCGAGTACCGAGCGCCACTCCAATTCCGATAGCAAGTGCCGTGAGAACCACAATCAGAACGACTCGGATAACCATCCTCCGGCGTCCGCGTTGTGACCCTCCTATGTTTCGTATCCGCTCTTTAAGCCCGCCTTCCCTCATACTCGTATTAGCCGGGTCTTGCTACATAAAATCATGTCAGATTGTACCCCAGAGGGACGATTCAGCGCCCGAACGACTACGCGCCTCGGTTCCGGTGCGGAAACTCTTGCGGGTCGGGGAGGTCGACGTTGACGCCGGCGGCGCTGCCGCGGCTCACGCGTCGGAAGCAGTCGCACGCGAGACAGCGGTGTGCGACGTCGTCCTGATCGCCGAAGACTGACTAAAAGCGATCTGACACGTGGCCGCCACAGTGCCGACAGGTTCTGGAGTCGTCGGAACCGCCGATATGACGGTTCATAGCGCATCCCCCCCCCCGAATGCGGTTTTCGGGCGTTAGATGGTGCTAAAACTCCTGATAATGAAGGCCAGTAAAATTTCTGATGGGACCGCTGAGAGTCGAACTCAGGTCCTACGGACCCCATCCGCAGAGGATACCACTACCCCACGGTCCCTGACCGCATCGTGGAAAATGTGTGTCCGGTAATTAAGGACTTCGTTTCACTCGCCCGGCGCCCGTCGTTCGGCCTCGTCGGGCGTCGCGTCCCGGTCACACCAGCACGCGCTCAAGCGACACGACGACTCCCGACTCCGCGTCGGGGTCGCCGACGAGTCGTCCGAGACACACCGCGGCGCCGTCGGGCGTGTGACACGCGACGAGCGGGAAGTCAGACTCGCCGTCGCCGTCCGCGGTCGCATCGCTCGTCTCCGCGTCGATGACGCCGGGCGCGTACACCGGCGCACCGGTGGCGACGTTCCGGGCGGCCGAGGGAGCGATCGTGACCGACGGGAGGTGGACGAGGGCGTCCTCGGCGGGGCGGACGACCTCGCGGAAGAGGTCGTCGTCGCCGTCTTCGACCCACGCAAGCGCGTCGACGAGGTCGTGCAGGGGACGGAGGTCGCGGTCGTCGAACGGGTCCGTGGCCGTCCGCCGGAGGTGACCCATGTGCGCGCCGATCCCCGTCGCGAGTCCGAGGTCGTGACACAGCTTCCGGACGTACGTCCCCGACTCGCACCGCACCCGGAGCAGGGCCTGCCGGTCCTCGATCTCCAGCACGTCGAGGTCGTGGATCGTCCGCGTGCGGAGCCGGCGGGTCACCGCGCTCTTGCGCGGCGGCTTCTGGAAGATCGCTCCCTCGAACTCGGCGACGACCTCGCGGAAGTTCGCCGGCGGCGACCCGTGCAGCTCCAGCACCGCGACGTACTCCTTGCTCCCCTCCAAGAACACCTGCGCCGCTCGGGTCGCGTCGCCGGTCAGCGTCGGGAGACAGCCGGTGACCTTCGGGTCGAGCGTGCCCGCGTGCGCGACCCCGTCGATCGGCTCGCCGTCTGGATCCAGGGCGGCCAGGGTCTCGTTGACCGCGTCGCGCACCCACGCGGAGAGCTGGTGTGAGGAGGGACCCGCGGGCTTGTCCACGTTGACGACGCCGAACCGGAGTAGTTCCGGGACGGACCGCTCTTCGGGCGGCGATCGAAGACGGCCCGCGGGGTCGTCGCGGGCCGAATTGTCGGCGTCGTCGCGGTTCGGAGTGTTGGTCATCTTCGTGGGTGCGGCCTCAGAAGTCGTAGCTGACGCCCTCGATCGGCGCCTTCCCCTCGTCGCTGTCCGGGTCGTACGCCTCGACGGTCGCGACGAGGACGTCGAGGAACCGGTCGGGGCTCCACCGCGCGGTGTTGTACGCGGCGTCGTAGATCGAGAGGTCGTCGATGTCGATGTCGTAGTACTCGCGGTACCGCTTCCGCTCGGAGGCCTCGCGGCGTTCGGTCTCCGCCTTCGCTCGGTCGACGGGCTTCCCCTCGCGCTCGGCGATCCGCTCGGCGCGGACGGCGATCGGTGCGTCGAACCAGAACCGGAAGTCGGCGTGGTCGGCCGCGAGCCACCCCGCGAGGCGGGATTCGAGGACGACACTGTCTCGGTCGGTCGCGATCTCGTGGAGCCGGCGGTCGAGGTCCCGGTCGATCTGCGGGTCCTCCTCCGCGAACTCGTTGAACTCGACCGGCGTCATGTCGTGTTCGGCGGCCATCTCGCGGAAGATGTCGCCGCCGGAGACGTGGTCGAGGTCGAGCGCGTCGGCGAGTCCCGCGGCGTTCGTGCTCTTCCCGCTGCCCGGCGGGCCGGAGACGGTGATCAACATATCGCTACTGTGCGGGTGTCGTTCAAAACGGTTGCCGTTCGTCGCGTCCGTGAATCGCGTGTCGTCGCGGCATTCGTGGGTCGCGCGTCGCCGCCGCGTTCGTCAGTCGCGCGTCGCCGCGGTCATCGACCAGACGGCGACCAGCCCCAAAAGCGCCGCCGGAACGAGCGGGAGCGCGAGGTACGTCGCGAAGAACGTGAACCCGAACGACCCCGCCGCGTACGGGTAGACGTAGATGATCCCGGGGATGATGAGGACGCAGGTGAAGAGCACGGCCGTCAGCGCCCAGCCCTTCCGGCCGAACCCGTCGACCTGGGACTCGGAAACGGCCGCATCGGGCTCGGCGGTGGCCGTCCGACCGGACTCACCGGGTCGCGTGTCGGTCGGTCCGGCCTCCCCGCTGTCGGTCTCCGGGGTGTGGACGTAGCCGGCGTCGCCGTCCGTTTCAGAGCTCACTGTCCGGTTTAACGACCACTTTGCCAAAGCCCTCACGGTTCTCGATCAGCTCGTGGGCGCGCGCGGCCTCGCTCATCGGGAGGACTTCTCGCACGCGCGGCTCGAAGGTGCCGTCCCAGACGAGCGACAGGACGTCGTCGACCTCGCCGGGCGTCGCCATCGTCGAGCCGATCACCGACAGCTGGTTCCAGAAGATCCGGTTCAGCCCCGCGTCGGGGTTGGGGCCGGTCGTCGCGCCGCAGGTGACGAGTCGGCCGCCCTTCGCCAGCGACTGCAGCGAGTCGGGGTACGTCGCCGCGCCGACGTGGTCGACGACGACGTCGACGCCGCGCTTGCCGGTCACCTCGGCGATCGCGTCGGCGAAATCGTTCGCCTCGTAGTCGATGACGTGGTCCGCGCCGCAGTCCTCGGCGTGCGCGAGCTTCGCCTCGGTGGAGGCGGTCGCGAACACCTCACAGCCCGCGTGGTCGGCGATCTGGACCGCGGCGTGGCCGACGCCGCCGGAGGCGCCCAAGACCAGCACCGATTCGCCCGCCTCGACGTCGGCGCGGGTGTGGAGCATGCGCCAGGCGGTCTGGAAGACGAGCGAGGCGGAGCCGGCGACCTCCCAGTCGACGCCCGAGGGGACTGACACCAGGTTCGCCGCGGGCACCGCGGCCCTCTCGGCGTGGACGCCGCGGACGTGCTCGCCGATGATGTGGAAGGAGGCGCAGAGCGACTCCTCGCCGTCGCGGCAGAACTCGCACTCGCCGCAGGAGACGCCCGCGCTCACGGCCACGCGGTCGCCGGGCTCGAAGCGCGTCACGTCCTCCCCGACGGCCTCGACGACGCCGGCCGCATCGCTGCCCGGCACGTGGGGCATATCGAGGTCGATTCCGGGCATTCCGCGCCGCGTCCAGACGTCGAGGTGGTTGAGCGCGCCCGCCTTGACGTCGACGAGCACCTCGTCACGGGCCGGCTCGGGGTCGGGGAACTCGCCGTACTCGATCACGTCGCGGTCGCCGTGAGCGTCGAACTGGACGGCCTGCATACCGAAATCCACCCCCGGCAGCCACTAAACAGTACGCCAACCGGCCGCGATTTCGCCTCAGGGACTATCTCCCTCGGTGCACGATACGGGTCCTCACGCCCGTGCGATCGGGGCGCATCCCCCCGCAGCTTTCGTGATGTTTAAGTAGCGAAGGCGGGACCGTACGGATGCACGAACTGCAGGGGTACCGGACCCCGAGTCCGAGAGGGCGATGATACAACGCGGGTTGCGGTAGCCAAGCCTGGCCCAAGGCGCAGGGTTGCTAACTCTGTGGCGTCACTGCCTCCGGGGTTCGAATCCCCGCCGCAACGCTCGAACGGACCGAGCACCGCCGGATTCGCGCCGGTAGGGCTCACCACAACCAACACATGAGCACGGAAGAATCACAGGACGGCTCGCCGGAGGAGGCGGAAGACCTCCAGTACTTCGTCCGGATCGGGGGCGCGGACCTCGACGGGACGAAGACGGTCGAGCGAAGCCTGTCCGAACTCGACGGCATCGGCACGCGCACGGCGCGGCTGGTCGCCGAGAAGGCCGACGTGGACAAGAACGCCACGTTCGGGCTCCTCGACGAAGAGGAGATCGACGCGGTGGTCGACATCGCCGAGAACCTCGAAGACCACGTCCCGTCGTGGATGACGAACCGACAGAACGACTTCTTCTCCGGAGAGACGACGCACCTCGTCGGCACCGACGTCGAGGAGAAGCGTCGCCACGACATCAACCGGATGAAGATCATCGAATCGTACAAGGGCGTGCGCCACAAGCGCGGTCAGAAGGTCCGCGGCCAGCGCACGAAGTCCACGGGTCGCTCGGAGGGGACCATCGGGGTCAACGTCGAGGAGATCCGCGAGGAGATGGCAGAAGAAGAGGAAGCGGGTGAAGAAGAATGAGTACGGGGAAAAACACCAAGGGCTACGAGACACCGAACCACCCGTACCAGGGCGAGCGCATCGCCGAGGAGGCCGACCTCATCTCCCGGTACGGCCTGAAGAACAAAGAGGAGTTCTGGCGCGCCCAGTCCGAGCTGCGCAACATGCGCCGCGAGCGCGCCGACTGCTCGGCGAGGCCCAGGGTGACGTCGACGCCGCCCAGGAGGCGGGCGCGGCGTTCGTCGCCCGGCTCCGGCGCATCGGCGTCCTCGGCGACAACGACGACATCTCGACGGTCCTGTCGCTGGACGTGACCGACCTGCTCGAACGCCGTCTCCAGACGGTCGTCTACCGGCAGGGGTTCGCGTCCTCGACCCAGCAGGCCCGCCAGTTCATCGTCCACGGCCACATCACGGTCGACGGGGCGCGCGTGACGCGTCCCTCGGTGAAGGTCGACGTGGACGACGAAGGCGCCATCGCCTTCGACGAGAACAGCCCGCTCGCGGACGATCTCCACCCCGAGCGAGCGGAGTCACAGGAGTGAACATCCATGAGTGAATCCGAAGACGGAAAGTGGGGAATCGCCCACGTGTACGCGTCGTTCAACAACACGCTCATCACGGTCACCGACGAGACGGGCGCCGAGACGATAGCGAAGTCGTCCGGCGGCACCGTGGTGAAGCAGAACCGCGACGAGGCGTCGCCGTACGCCGCCATGCAGATGGCGGAGGTCGTCGCCGAGCGCGTCAAGGACGCCGGCCTGGAGGGCGTGCACGTTCGCGTGCGCGGCCCCGGCGGCAACCTCAACAAATCCACCGGTCCCGGTGCCCAGGCGACGATCCGAGCGCTCTCGCGCGCCGGCGTCGAAATCGGCCGGATCGAGGACGTCACACCCATCCCGCACGACGGGACGAAGGCGCCGAAGAACAAGCGAGTCTGACATGACGGGAGACGACTTCGACGTCCAGTACGTCGAACGGGACGACCGCAGCGCGCGGGTGCTGATCCGCGGGCTCACCCCGGCGTTCGCCAACGGTATCCGCCGCGCGATGATCGCCGACGTCCCGACGTTCTCGATCGACACCGTCCGGTTCGTCGAGAACTCCTCCGTCATGTTCGACGAGATGATCGGGCTTCGGCTGGGGCTGGTTCCCCTGACGACGCCGCTCGACGACTTCGAGGTCGGCGACGAGGTTACCCTCGCGCTCGACGTCGAAGGCCCGGCGACGGCCTACTCCGGCGACATCGAGAGCAGCGACCCGTTCGTCGAGGTCGCCGACGAGAACGTCCCGATCATCGAGCTGAAGGAGGGACAGCGCCTCGAACTCGAGGCGACGGCGGTGTTGGAGGCCGGCAAGGAACACGCCAAACACCAGGGCGGCGTCTCCGTCGGCTACCGCCACCTCCAGCGCGTCTCGATCGAGGGCGACCGCGGCGAGTTCGACGAGGACGAGCCGCGGATCCTCCGCGGGGTCATCGAGACCCCCGAGGGGGAGGTCGTACTCACCGACGAGTTCGACAACGACCTCTCGGAGCGGTATCCCGGAAAAGAGCTCAGCGTCGAGGACGTCCCCGGCGCGTTCGTCTTCCACATCGAGACGGACGGCTCGTTCAGCGTCGAGGAACTGCTGCTCCGCGCGATCGACACCATCGAGGAGCGCGCGGACGAACTACAGACGAAAGTCGCGGTCTAACGCGAATGATGGCTTCCCGAACCACCGCACCGGCGCTCGCCCCTGCTCGTAGTCGCGACGCCGGGTCGGATCCCGCGCGTCGCCGGGTCGCCCGGCGAACGGCGGGACCGAAAGTGGTTTGAAGGGAGCCGGATTACGCAGGAGTGCACGCAGGGATAGCCAAGTCAGGCCAACGGCGCAGCGTTCAGGGCGCTGTCCTGTAGAGGTCCGCAGGTTCAAATCCTGCTCCCTGCACTCCGTTTTCCAGACACTCTCCACACAGGAGGGACAGCTATGAGTAGCAAGACGAATCCGAAACTACAGAACCTCATCGCCGACCTGAAGTCGGTCGCGCGCGACTCCGGTGCCAACGTGTGGCAAGACGTCGCCGACCGGCTGGAGAAGCCACGGCGCACGCACGCCGAGGTCAACCTGGGTCGCATCGAACGGTACGCCCAGGAAGACGAGACGGTCGTCGTTCCCGGCAAGGTGCTGGGCAGCGGCGTGCTCGAAACGAACGTCACCGTCGCGGCCGTCGACTTCTCGGGCACCGCCCGCACGAAGATCGACCAGACCGGCGAGGCGATCCCGCTCGAACAGTTTGTCGAACAGAACCCCGAAGGCAGCAACGTCAGGGTGATCCGATGAGTCTCTCGACCATCGACGCGGACGTCGTCGTCGACGCCCGCGACTGCATCCTCGGCCGCGTCTCCTCGGAGGTCGCCCAGCGCGTCCTCGACGGCGAGACGGTCGCCGTGATCAACGCCGAGCGCGCGGTCATCACCGGTAACGAGGAGGCGACGCTGGAGACGTACCACACGCGCGCGAACCTCGGCTCCGACAGCGGGCCGTACTACCCGAAGCGCCCCGACCGGATCTTCAAGCGCGCCATCCGCGGCATGCTCCCGTACAAGACGGACGCCGGCCGCGAGGCGTTCTCGAACGTGCGCGTTTACGTCGGGAACCCCTACGAGCGCGACGAGGACGTCGATCCCGTCGTGCTCGACGGGACGTCGCTCGACCGCCTCTCGAACATCAAATTCACCACGCTCGGGGACGTCTCCGAGTCCCTGGGAGCCAACGTCACATGGTAACTAACACCTCAGGCAAGAAGAAGACGGCCGTCGCCCGCGCAACGGTGCGCGACGGCGAGGGTCGCGTTCGCATCAACTCCCAGCCCGTCGAGCTGGTCGAACCGGAGCAGGCGCGGCTCAAGATGCTAGAGCCGTTCCGCATCGCCGGCGAGG
>NZ_WPCE01000058.1 GCF_009742825.1 Halorubrum sp. CBA1125 | reverse complement strand
GCGGCGGCGCGAACGCCACCGAGGACGCCGACGTCGACCCCGAGACGAACGCCGCGTACAACCGCGCGATGGAGGAGGTGAAACGCGAGCGGCTCTCGAAGACGTGGTGTCTCACGCAGTACCCGACCGCGAGCCACGCCCAGCTCGCCGGCATGAGCACCGAGGCGTACGAGAACTTCGTGTGGGACGCCGTCTCGCTCGACTGGGACGCACAGCGCGAACACCAGGCGCAGATGGTCGAGATCTTGGACGACGCCGACGAGGTGCGGATCGAGTCGGGCGAGGAGACGGCCCTCACGCTGGACGTCTCCGGCAACCTGACGCTCAACGACGACGGCGAGAAGAACCTCCCCGGCGGCGAGGTGTTCACGGCGCCCGTCCGCGACGGCGTCGACGGCGAGGTCCACTTCGATCTCCCCCTGTACCGCTACGGCCGCGAGATCGAGGGGGTCCGGCTCCGCTTCGAGGACGGCGAGGTCGTCTCGCACGCCGCCGATCGCAACGAGGACCTGCTCACCGGCATCCTCGACACCGACGAGGGGTCCCGGCACCTCGGCGAGCTCGGGATCGGGATGAACCGACAGATCGACCGGTTCACCTACAACATGCTGTTCGACGAGAAGATGGGCGACACGGTCCACATGGCGGTCGGCTCCGCGTACCCGGAGACGGTCGGCGAGGAGAACGAGGTCAACGAGTCCGCCGAGCACGTCGACATGATCGTCGACATGAGCGAGGACTCCGTGATCGAGGTCGACGGCGAGGTGGTCCAGCGGAACGGGACGTTCGCGTTCGAGGACGGGTTCTGAGCCGACCGCTGGGTCGTCTGGTTGTATCCTCGGACGGGCGGTTTTTTGGTGCAGATTTTTGCCGGTCGAGCGGAGCGAGACCGGGAAAAAGGTGCAACTGGGACGTTCGCGTTCGAGGACGGGTTCTGAGCGTCGGTCCCGTTTCGGATCGGCGGCCGTCCGCGGCGGTGCAGGGTTTTGGCCGGCTGCTTCGCGGCCGAGCGGATCGAGGCCGGTGATCGGCGGAGCGCCGAAGTCAGGAGACCCGGTTCGGCCCGGAATCGAACGCGTCGCATGAGCTGCGGCGCCGAGCGACCCGACGGCGCCCCCGATTCCGAGCCGTGTCACTCGTGGTTGCGGGACAAAAACGGGAGCACTGACGGGACGACTCGCGAACGCGCGAACGAGTCGCGCGTCCGTCGGGCTCAGGGACTGCCGGGAGCGCCTTCCATCACCGCGAAGTCGTCGCCGCCCGCCTCGACGCCGATGACGGCCCAGTCGTAGGGGGGTTTCAGCGAGACGAGTCGCTGCTGGAGGTCGCCGGCGTTCTCACGCCACGTGACGAAACAGCGGAGCCGCGGCGTGTCGCCGCCGTCGGCGAGATACGGTTCGAGGTCGTCGTCCTCCATACACAGTACCGTCACGAGCACGCGGCGCCACTTGCGTTCGGCGACGAACTCGCGTCCGCCCTCGGAGACGGTGTATCCGAGTTCGCGAAAAACGTCTCTGGCCTCCGTCGTCGGTGGGATGCTCGCAGGGGCCATCTACTCCGATGTTGGCCGGCATCCGTGATAAACTTTCTCACGATTCTCCCGAGCCGATCACGCCGTGCCGTCGGCGACCGCGAGCGCCGCGGACTGCCGCGCTGGACCGGCGTGATCGCCGCGCCTTCCACGCCGCCGATCACTCGTGGGCGGCGTCCCACTCGTCCGGCTTCTTGAGGTTCCCGCACGCGGTACACTGGATCCGTCCCATCGTGTCCATCGCGGTGTCGAACGACCCGCAGTTGCCACAGCGGAACCCCCACCGCGTCGACGCGGCGGCGTCCGCGAACACGACGTAGAAGGGGCCGTCGTCGCCCCGTTCGGCGCGCGTGCGGTCGACGTACACCCGTTCTCCGGCGGCGGTCGTCGAGGCGTCGAGGTCCATACACATCACTGTCCGTCGGAACTGTTTAAACACGCGATTCGGCGGTGGTCGGGAACGTTCGGGCCGGCGCGATCGAGAGCGGCCGGCCCGGCGCGATCGGCGACGACCGCTACGTCCGGAAGGACTCGCCGCAGCCGCACTCGGAGACGACGTTCGGGTTCTCCACCTCGAACCCGGCGGCCTGGAGGCCGTGCTCGTAGTCGAGCGTGCTCCCCCCGATGTAGTTACGGCTCGCGGGATCGACGAACACCCGGAGGCCGTGGTGTTCGACGACGAGGTCGTCTTCCTCCGGCTCGGTGTCGAACCGCATCCCGTACGAGAGCCCGGCGCACCCGCCCTGCTGGACGAACAGCCGGAGCCCGGCCTCGTCGGTGTCGAGTCCCTCGCTCTCCAGGAGCGAAAGCGCCTCCTCGGCGGCGTCGGTGGTCACCTCGATCGCCGGGTCGCTCCCGTCGTCCCCGGTGTCGACCGTGTCGGTGCTCATGTCGTTATCTTCCGCTCGGACGGTAAAAAACCCTGTCGGCGGTTCCGGTCCGCGACGGCGGTGACGGACTCCGCCGCGGCCGACACGGTTTTGACTCGGTAGCGAGTGAACCGACGTATGACGGCGTCGTCGTCCCGCGTCGGCCTGCTGACCGACGGGAACCTCTCCGACGAGCAGCGGGCCGCCGCCGAGTGGCTGGCGAGCCACGACGGGTTCGCGGTCGAGACTGTCGGGTTCGACGCCCTCGGATCCGGGAACTCCGGAGGGCCTTCCGGGTCGTCCGATCCGGGTGACACCGCGCTCGGCGGCTCGTATCCCGGTCCGGGAGTCGGGGACGGCAGGGAGACGCTCGACCGGTTCGACGCCCTCTGGTGGCACCGGCTGGCGCCGCTGGCGGGACGCGATCCCCTCGGCGGCGTCGCGACGGCGATCGACGCGTACCTCGCGGACGGCGGCGGACTCCTCCTGACACTCCGCGCGCTGGCGTCGGTCGACCGGCTCGCGGTCGAGTCGGTTCCGCCGGACCGCGTCGACGAGGAGTCGCTCGCGGAGCCGACGGGCGTGCTGTGGCGGTCGCTGTACGCCGACCACCCCGCCCTCGAGTCGCTCGACGGGCTCAGACACCCGCTCCGCAGCCGCGGGACGGTCCCGGCGGTCCGCTACGAACGCGTGCTCCCCGAGCGGGGCGAAGCGCTGGCCTCGACGGTCCGCGGCGACACCGAGGTCCCCGGCGAGGTGACGACCGTCTCGTGGCGGCACGACAACGGCGCCGTCCTCGGGCTCGGCGCGCCGGTCCTCTTCGGCGACGCGCCGGCCGACGGGGACGAGGAGGCCGCCCTCGCCGAGACCCGCGACCGACTCGTCGCTGGCTGTCTCCGGGGGGTCGCGATCCGGGACGGTACGCCCGGACGACCCACCGACGCGGCCGACCTGCGCCGGCTTCGCGAGCGCGTCGACGCCGCGGGCGCGGACGGGCCGGGCGGCCGGCCGAAGTACCACCTCACGCCGCCGGCGAACTGGTTGAACGACCCGAACGGCTGATCAAGTGGAACGGCCGGTACCACGTCTTCTACCAGTACAACCCCGCTGGCCCGTTCCACAACACGATCCACTGGGGTCACGCCGTCAGCGACGACCTCGTGACGTGGACCGACGAGCCGGTCGCGCTGTCGCCCTCGCCGGACGGCCCGGACCGCGACGGCTGCTGGTCCGGCTGTGCGGTCGACGACGACGGGACGCCGACGATCCTGTACACCGGCGGCAGGGGGCGCGACCAGCTCCCCTGTCTCGCGACGACGGACGATCCGGGGCTCCGAACGTGGGACAAGTACGAGGGGAACCCGGTCATCGAGTCGCCGCCGGCCGATCTGGACGTTCTGGAGACCGACCACTGGCGGGCCGAGTTCCGCGACCACAACGTCTGGCGCGAGGCCGGCCGCTGGCACCACCTCGTGGGCACGGGGTTGGCCGACGGCGGCGGTGCAGCCCTGCTGTACACCGCCGACGACCTCCGCGAGTGGACCTACGAGGGGGTCCTGCTCGCCGGCGGCCCGGACGCGGGGGCCGTCTGGGAGTGTCCGGAGCTGCTCGATCTGGGCGACCGGCGGCTGCTCCACGTCTCCGACTACGAGAACGTCGTCTACTTCGTCGGCACCGTCGAGGACGGGAAGTTCGCGGTCGAGTCCGAGGGACTGCTCGACCACGGCGACTTCTACGCGCCGCAGTCGCTCGCGGACCGGGAGACCGGAGCCGACGGGACGGACGCTCCGGACCCGACCCCCGAGGAGGAGCGCTCGGTCACGTGGGGGTGGCTCCCCGAGGCGCGCGACGTCGGGGCGCAGTGGGACGCCGGCTGGTCCGGGGCGCTGTCGCTCCCCCGCGTGATCGAGTGCGACGCAGACGGACACCTGCGCCAGCGGCCGGCCGCCGAGGTAACCGACCTCCGGACGCGACGGATCGTGGCCGCTGACGGGGTCGACCTCGCGTCCGGCGATCGACGCCGGTTCGACGCCGAGGGGGCGGCGATCGAGCTCGAACTCGAGATCGCGCTCGACGACGCCGAGGCGGTCGAGCTGTCGGTGCTCGAGACGCCGGACCGCGCGGAGCACACCCCGATCCGGTACGAGCGAGACGGGACGCTGTCGGTCGACCGGGCCCCGTCGAGCGACGACCCGCGGACGTCACCGACGCGCAGTCGATGTCGGTCCCGGCGTACGACGAGCCGCTGTCGTTGCGGGTGTTCGTCGACCGCTCCGTGATCGAGGTGTACGCGAACGAACGCCGCTGTCTGACGAGTCGTGTGTACCCGACCCGGGAAGACGCCGTCGCGTCTCAGCGGTCGCGGTCGGCGGTCGCGCGACGCTCCGCTCGGTCGCCGCCTGGGAACTCGGCGACGCGATGCCGACCGGTAGCGGGGAGACGGACGCGCAGGAACGCGGTGAGGAGACGGACGCCGCGGTTCGAGACGGAGAGGCGGACGCACACGAACGGGGCGAAGCGGCGGACGGGCAGGGCGAGGACGCACGCGAGCGAGACGGCGGCGCGGCTCACCGGGTCAACGTGGACTGAGGGGAGTAAGCCCCCTTCGGTTCGTCCCGACATTCGGCTGAGCGTCCGCGCGTGGCCGGACTACCTGTGTGGCGCGGACTTGCACCGGCGAGGATTCGCCGTTCCATCCGTTCCCGCCCGTCTGTAACGTGGCAAAGCCACGCCAACGTGGCAAAGCCACGCCAACGTGGCAAAGCCACGCGCCCTCCTCGGGTTAACTCCCTCCCCTTGCGGGTCGGTTCGCTCGTTCGCGGGGTCACCCGCGAACGCCGCCGGTCGCCGAAGCGACCGAACGCGAATCATGGGTCGGGGCGGGGGGTGTCGTTGCTGTTCCAGAGCCAGCCGTCTCCGACTCCGGGCGTGAGCCCGGTCGCCCGTCCGGCCGGTGGGGGGACTTTCCTCATGCCGGAGGCACGGGAGTCGGGCTCCCTCTGTCCGATCGGCCCTTGTCGTCGGCCGCGAATAAGCCGTTCGATCGGACCGAACGGAGCCGTCCAGCGGCGTCCGCGTCGCCGGGGCGCAGCGAGCGGTCTCGCGCCGCAGCGGGGCCGATTCCCAAGGGAAGCGTTCAAGTCGTCAGCACTGTAAGGGACTATCATGTCCGAGGCCCAGACCGTTCGGCTGTCGTACGACGACGGTGCACGAGCGGTCGAACTCGCGCGGGAAGCGGTCGAGTCGTTCGTCCGACACGGACAGCGTGAACAACCCGGCAGCATGCGTGAGGCGTTCTACGCCAGAACGGGCGCGTTCGTCCGGCTTCAATCGACCCGGGGCCGCGGCAGACTCCGGGGCTGTGCCGGCGCGTGGGACACCTCAGACCAGCTCGGACACGCCATCGTCGAGGCCGCGATCAAGGCCGCCTCCGACGACTCCTGCGGCTCCGAGGTCGAGCCGAAAGAGCTCGACAACCTCACCGTCTCCGTGTTCGTCGTCTCGAACACGGTGCTCACGAACGATCCCCTCGAAGACCTCGAGATCGGTACGCACGGCGTCGCGATCGACGGCGGCGACGCCCACGGCTGGCTGTACCCCACCGTCCCCGTCGAGAACGGCTGGTCCGGCGCCGAGTTCCTCTCGCGGGCCTGCCGGAAGGCGAAGCTCCCGCCGACCGCCTGGGAGGACGACGACACGATGGTGACGCTCATCGAGGGACCGGTGTTCCGCGAGCGCGCCGAGGGCGGCGCGGTCGAGGAGCTGTAGTTCCGCCGCGTCGAACGGATTCTCTCGACGGCCCGATCGACCCAGCCGACCCGACCGACCCACCGAACAGGCTGAACACCGAGACCGATCTGACCGGTTCGGGGCTGAACAGACCGATTTGACCGGTTCGGCCGATCCGCTCCTCACGCCGATCCGTATCCGACCGCGTCCGCGTCCGCGAGCGCCCGCTCCGTCGCGGCCGCGAGGTCGAACGCGTCGTCGGCGACGACCTCTCCGTCCCGGATCACCGGCTCCATGAGCGACTCGGCGCCAGCGGGTCCCTCCCGGTCGGCCAGTCCGACCGCGTGGGCGCCGTCGGCGGTCCGGTACACGTCCTTCGCGCCCGAGAGCTTCCCGCGCTTGGCCGCCGGCTCGCCCTCGACCGCGACGAGGTCGAGCGCGAAATCGACCGGGTCGGCGTTCGAGACGTAGCCGCCGACGCCGAACCCGTCGACGACGTCCCGTAGCTCGCGGAGGTCCGCCGGACCGAGTCCGCCGGAGACGTACACGTCCACGTCCCCGCGGCCCCGCGCGTCGAGCTCCCACTGCACCTCGCGGACGATGTGTCGGAAGTCGCCCCGTCGCGATCCGGTGGTGTCGAGCCGGACGCCGTCGAGGCGGTCGCCGAGCGCCTCGGCCGCGCGGAGCACCTCGTCGACCTCGTCGGTGTAGGTGTCACACAGCGCGATCCGTGGGACCGACTCGTCGACCCCCTCGTCGAAGGCGCGCCACGCCGCCTCCTGGTCGCCGCGACCGAAACAGATGACGAGCGCGTGCGGCATCGTCCCCGACGCCTCCCGACCGATCAGGTCGCCGGCAGCGACGTGTGAGAAGCCGTCGAACCCGCCCACGAGCGCGGAGCGCTCGACCGCCGCGGTCATGGACGGGTGGACGTGGCGCGCGCCGAACGAGAGCACCTGGCTGTCGGGCGCCGCGACGCGGCAGTCCAACGCCGCGGTCGCGATCCCCGACGCGTGCGAGAGGAACCCCAGAAGCGCGGTCTCCAGCCGCGCGAACGACAGGTACGGTCCCTCGATCCGCATCACCGGCCCGCCGTCGAACAGCCGCCCTTCCGGCACCGCGTCGACGTCGACGTCGCGGCCGGACAGGAGCGCGACGGCATCGTGCAGCCCGGCGAACAGCTCGAAGTCGCCGTCGGGAAACTGATCGGCGGTCACCTCGGCGACGACCCGGGGGTCCCGCCCCGCGTGTTCTAAGGCAGCCTCGGTCCGATCGAAGTACGCGTCAGTCGCCCGGCCGTCGCGGATCGCGGCCGCGTCGACGATGTCGAACTCGGTCGTGTTGTCGAACTCGGTCATGTTCGACCGTTCGGCCGCCGGGAAAGAAAAGCCGCCCGGGTGTGCCGCGGCGATCGCTCCGGCAACGACGCGCCGTCAGCGCCGCGAGCGTCGGCCCGCGAGGAACGCGGCGAACAGCAGGCCGACGAGCGCGGCGAGCGCGCCGAATCCGGGTACCCGATCGACGCTGGCGTCGGGCGACGCTCCGTCCCCGTCGGGCGAGTCGTTCGAGTCGGACGGGAGACCGTCGTCCGTGTCGCTACCGCCTCCCGCGTCCCCGGTGTCGCCGTCGGTGGCGTCGCCGTCGGCCGTATCACCGTCGGTCGCGTCGTCGCCGGTTCCGTCGCCGTCGGTCGCGTCACCGTTGCTCGCGTCGCCGTCGTCGAACGGGTTGTCTCCGCCGTTCTGATCGCCCGTCGAACGCGAGAGGTCGGCGTCGGGCCGCAGTTCGAGCACGCCGCGGGGTTCGGGGGCGTGGACGATCGTCACGGTGGTGCTCTCGTGGACGAGGCCGTACGCGCCCTCGAAGCCGCCGTCGTCGATCTCGTACACCTCGCCGGCCTCGAAGGGGGCGTCGCCGTGGGCGGTCAGCATCCGGCGGTAGGCCGCCTGGAACGCTCTCGCGTCGCTCCGGGTCTGCCACTCGGTCACCCAGACGTAGCCGTCGCGATCGCCGTTCCGGTACGGGTACAGCTCGTCGCCCGCCCAGCCGGCGGTCACCTCGTGGGCGTAGTTGTAGTTCGTCCGGGTGCGGAGCTGCTCATCCGTCTCGAAGTGTATCCGGACGTTCTCGCGCACGCTCGCGTCCGGTTCGAGCACCGCGTGCTCGTACGCGAAGCTCTGGTACCAGAACATCACGAACATCGACGCCTCGCCGGCGGTCTCCGCGCCGTCGACACCCTGGTCCGGGTACGTCTCCCAGCCGCCGGTCGCTGTGTCCTCGTACGCGATCTCGCGCGTCTCGTAGTCCGGGTTCCGGTGGATCACCTCCGCGGTCGACTCCGGCGGGTCGTTCATCGTCTCGTTGACCGCGGTCCAGCCGTCCTCGGCGACCAGCGCGTCGACGTAGAGCGCGCCGTCGGAGTACGGCTGGAGCACGGTCTGGAGGATACCGAAGTTCGGCTGAGTTCCGGATCCGCCGCCCCCGCCGTCGGGCTCGTCGAGACACGTCCAGTTCGTCCCACAGCGGGCGGCGTACCGCTCCTCGATGTGGACGGCTTCGCCCTCGACGATCCCGTTCACGGCGAGGTCGCCGTCCTGCGTTTCCCCGACGTACCGCGAATCCGAGAGGTCGTGGTACTGGTCTTGCATCGCGTGGACGAGCTCGTGTGCGAGCGTTGACGGACTGATCTGCACCGTCTCGTCTTCGGGCACGACGATCACGATCCGGTCCTGCGTCGGCGAGTAGAACCCGCCGACCGCGCCGCCGAGCACCGCCTCGATGGCGTCGTTCGCGTTCTGATCGTCGTCGACGACGAACAGCGCCTCCCACACCTGGTCGTTCCAGCGCCGGTAGGCCTCGCCGCTCCCGTTCGCGGTCCCGTTCGTGTCGCCGCTCGCGCCACCGCTCATGAACTCGGCGCGAGAGACCGTCTCGACCGGGACGTCGCGTTCGAAGGGCCGCTCGCGGATGTACTCGACCCGGGCCATCGTCAGGTGGGTCAGCGCCTCGAGCTCGGCGTCGGTCAGCCCGTCGCTCTGGTCGAACCCGAGTTCGTCGGCGTGGTGGGTCCCGTTCCAGCACCCGACCGCCTCCGGTCCGTCGTCGGCGCCGCACTCGCTCGGGGCGACGCTTTCCGCGGCGCCGACGCCGGCCCCGACGGCGATGAAGCCGATGAAGGCGATCGCGACGACCACGATTGGGAGGATGCGAGCCCGTCGCATACGACCGATAGCGGCCGGGATGGTAAGTAGTTTATCGGTCTGGACGCGCGTCGTCGCACCAGGCGTTCCGGATCGCTGTCGCAACCCGGGTCCGGATCTTTTTGCGCTCGGAGCCGAACGGTCTCACATGGAGTGGGATCCGACACGGACGGCGGTGGTCGTCGTCGACATGCAGAACGGGTTCTGTCATCCGGACGGGAGCCTCTACGCCGAGCCGAGCGAGGCGGCGATCGAGCCGGTCGTCGCGCTCGTCGACCGGGCCAGGGAAGCCGGTGCGAGCGTCGTGTACACGCGGGACGTCCACCCGCCGGAGCAGTTCGAGGACGCGCACTACTACGACGAGTTCGACCGGTGGGGCGAACACGTCGTCGAGGGGTCGTGGGACGCCGAGCTCGTCGACGACCTCGACGTGCGCGAGACCGACCACGTGGTGGAAAAGCACACCTACGACGCCTTCTACCGGACCGACCTGGAGGGGTACCTCGACACGCACGGCGTCGACGACCTGCTGATCTGCGGGACGCTCGCGAACGTCTGCGTGCTCCACACGGCCGGCAGCGCCGGACTCCGCGACTACCGGCCCGTCGTCGTCGAGGACGCGCTCGGCTACATCACCGAGGAGCACCGCGAGTACGCCGTCGAGCACGCCGACTGGCTGTTCGGGGAAACGACGACGCGAGAGTCGATCGCGTTCGACGGCGCCTGAGCGAGTCGGCGGCGGCCGGCTCCCGTTATCAGCGGGGTGAATCGGCGTGTAACCCTTTTCAGGCTCGGCTCGGACCCCGGGGTATGGACCTCTCCAGACGCGACGTGATCGGCGGCATCGCGGCCGCGTGCGCGGTCGGGGGGCGTCGGCTTCGCCGGTGCCGCCTCGGTGACGGACGACGCGGCGGTCGGATCGGACGCTTCGGGCGGCGGTCCCGGCGACCCGGTGAGCGACCCCGCGGCGGAGAGCGACGAGGGATCCGTTCCGGTCGACCCGGACGCCCCCTTCGAGGCGGTGCTGCTCGGCGACGGGGAGCGCGGGCTGTTCGACGCCGGCGACCTCGACCGCGTACAGGGCGTGATCGACGAGGACGACGCACACCTGGTGTACGTCTCGCTCAGCGACGCCGGGATCGAGGCGATGCAGTCGCGGCTGGCCGACGCCGGCGCGACCGAGGACCGGCCGGGTTCGTGGTGTCGATGTCGCTGGACGGCACGGAGGTCCGGCGCGTCGAACTCGACGAGGGGACGGTGACGTCGCTCACCGACGCGGCGTGGGGAGGCGTGTTGCGGCTCCCGTTCGGCGAGCCGGCGGTCGCGGCGTCGGTGTACGCGTCGCTCGCGGCGTCGTGACCGATCTCCACGACCGCCCGGTCGATCGGGCGGAATCGCCGGCCCAGTTCGCGGCGGCCGACGGCGAGGACAGCGGTTATGTCGCCGGCCCTCCTGTCGTGGATATGGCGGAGCCCGACGTTCCCGGCCGCCCGTGTCCGCTGTGTGAGACGCCGATGTACCACAGACACTGCAAGTACGTCTGTCCGGTTCACGGCGTCGTGTACGACTGCAGCGACACGTTCTACTGATCCCGAACGACTCGGGTCCACAGGCCGCTCGCTGGGAGCGTCGGTATGTACGTGGCGGGGTGGCGCGGAGGGGGATGAATCCCTCGCGCGACCGATCGGATACACCGCTCCCGTCGGCCGATCGCGCCGTCCGAATTCGCCGTCAGATCCGGGCGAACTGTTATGGTCGTGGAGACCCAGTCATATGCTATGATCGGCGACCCGTTTTCGACCCTCCAGCCGGCCGTCAGGGGTCAGCATGGTAGAGCACACGCAGGTCGCCCGCGGGAAGCGTATCCAGCGCCGAACCGGGAAGACGTTCCACGTCGCCACCCGGCTCCTCCCGAAGCGGATCCGACATCCGACGTACGTGCTGTACGGGTTCTTCCGGGTCGCCGACGAGGTCGTCGACGCCGCGGACACCGCGCCGCCGGCCGAGCAGCGGGCCGAACTCGAGCGGCTCCGCCGCGCCGCCCTCGGCGAGGAGCCCACCGACGACCCCGTGCTGGACGCGTTCGCCGCGGTCCGGGAGGAACGCGGGATCGCAGACGAGGACGTCCGGTCGTTCGTCGACGCGATGGAGAGCGACATCGACACCGACCGGTACGAGACCTACGACCAGCTGGAAGCGTACATGGACGGGTCGGCGTCCGCGGTCGGGCGGATGATGACGGCGATCATGGACCTCGACCCGGAGACCGAGGCGAAGGCGCTGCCGCACGCGACGAAGCTGGGCGAGGCGTTCCAGATGACGAACTTCCTGCGGGACGTCCGCGAGGATGTCGTCGAGCGCGACCGGATCTACCTCCCGCTGGAGACGCTCCGGCGACACGGCGTCACCGAAGACCAGCTCCTGAACCTGGAGTTCGACGGCGACGTCGCGGCCGCGATCCGGGAGGAGCTCGCCCGCACCGAGCGGCTCTACGAGGAGGGGGTCGCCGGGATCCGGTACCTCCCCGACGACTGCCAGCTGGCGGTGTTGCTCGCGGCGGTGCTGTACGCGGACCACCACCGGCTCATCCGCGACCGGGGGTACGACACCGTCTCGACGACGCCGGAACTCTCGTTCGCCCGCAAGATCTCGCTGCTCGTCCGGACGCGATGGAAGTGGCAGTGGAAGCGCGACCCTGAGACGGTGTTCTACGAGATGTGCCGCGGGGTCGACTGGCGACGCGAACGCCGCGAGCGCGGCCCGCATCCGGGTGTCGCCCGAACCGACTGAGCCGCCGAAGTAAGACGACCGAGCCGCCGAAGTCGGAACGCCCTTGCCGCTCGCCGCGGACGGAGCCGTATGGACGTACGAGCAGTCGCGGACCTCTCGCCGGCCGAGCGTCGTGCCCTCTTCGAGCGCGACGCGGGCGTCGAGGCGGTTCGCGAGGACGTTCGGGGGATCGTCGAGCGGGTCCGCGAGGAGGGCGACGTCGCGCTCCGGGAGTTCGCCGAGGAGTTCGACGGGGTGAGCGTCGGCAACATCGAGATCACCGACGACGCCGAGCGCGCGCACGCGGAACTGGACGACGCGGGCAATCCCGTCCTCGACGCGGTCCGCGACGCGGCCGCGAACATTCGGGCGTTCCACGAGCGACAGCGCCCCGAGGACTGGCGCGACGACTTCGACGGCCGCGAGCTGGGCCGGCGGTTCCGCCCGATCGGCCGGGCGGGCGTGTACGTGCCCGGCGGCGCGGCGGCGTACCCCTCCAGCGCGCTGATGGGCGTGATCCCCGCGGCGGTCGCGGGCGTCGACCACGTCGCGGTCGCGACGCCGCCCGCCGAGGAAGCCGATCCCGTCACGCTCGCGGCGATCCACGAGGCCGGCGCCGACGCCGTGTACCAGATCGGCGGCGCGCAGGCGGTCGCCGCGCTCGCGTACGGGACCGAGACGGTGACCGGCGTCCAGAAGGTGGTCGGGCCGGGAAACAAGTGGGTGACCGCCGCGAAGGGGGTCGTCCAGGGCGACGTCGAGATCGACTTCCTCGCGGGGCCGAGCGAGGTGCTCGTGCTCGCCGACGCCACCGCCGACCCCGAGCCGGTCGCGGCCGACCTCGTCGCGCAGGCCGAACACGACCCGAACGCCTCCGTGGTCGCCGTCACCGACGACGCCGGCCTCGCCGACGCGGTCGCCGACGCGGTCGACGCGCAGGCCGCCGGGCGCGAGCGCGAGGAGACTATCCGGGCCGCCCTCGACAACGAGGCCTCGGGCGTCCTGCACGCCAGATCGATGTCCGAGGCGGTGCTGTTCGCCGAGGAGTACGCGCCCGAGCACCTCTCCATCGTGGCCGACGACGACGAGGCGCTGCTCGACCGGATCACGAACGCCGGCTCGGTGTTCCTCGGGCCGTACTCGCCGGTCGCGGCGGGCGACTACGCCGCGGGCACGAACCACGTGCTCCCGACGAACGGCGGCGCGAAGCGCTACGGCGGGCTCTCCGTCGACACCTTCCTCCGGTCCTCGACGGTCCAGCGGCTCGACCGCGACGCGCTCTCGGACCTCTCGGAGACGATCACGACGCTCGCGGAGGCCGAGGGCCTAGAGGCGCACGCCGAGAGCGTGCGGAAGCGGTTCGAGTGAGGTTCGGTCGCAGAAACGGTTATCTCCCGTAACGGCGTCTCGAACGGTATGATTCCGTCGCTGATCGGCGTGTTCGAGGGGCTCACGGCGACCGAGGCGACGGTCGCGGTCCTCCTGATCTCCGCGGTCGCCGCCCTGGGTATGGAGTTCGTCGTCGTCCGGGCGGCGCGCCGGTACGTCGCGACCACCGACGGCGAGTACGACGACATCGTCATCGACTCGCTGCGGGCGCCGCTCGTCGTCACCGCCGCGCTGGCCGGGGTGTACGTCCTCACGCAGGTGCCCGCGGTCCGGGCGTCGGTGCTCGTTGACGCGCAGCTGCTCGACGCCCTCTTCGGCCGCCCGTCGATTTCGGTCGTGATCCTCGTCTGGGCGTACGCCGCCAACGCGGTCGTGAACCGGCTCGTCGCCGCGGTCAACGCCGAGGGCGGTCGCTTCGACTTCGCGCCCGTGTTCTCGAACGTCTGGAGCCTCGCCGTCCTCCTCGGGAGCGTCGGGTCGCTGCTCTGGCTGTGGGGCATCGAGATCACCCCCCTGCTCGGCGCGGCCGGGGTCGCCGGCATCGCGGTCGGCTTCGCCGCGAAGGACACCGTCGCGAACTTCTTCGGCGGGATCGCGCTCTACTTCGACGACACCTACAAGATCGGCGACTACATCGTCCTCGACGACGGCACCGCGGGCACCGTGATCAAGGTCGGGGTGCGCTCGACGACGCTTCTCACCCGCGACGAGGTGATGGTGACGGTCCCCAACGCCGCGCTCAACGCGGCGAAGGTGACGAACGAGTCCGCGCCGCAGCGCCGCCGCCGCGTCCGGGTTCCGGTCGGCGTCGCCTACGGCACCGACGTCGACGCGTTCGAGGAACTCGCGATCGACGTCGCCCTGGCGGAGCCGCTGGTCCTCGACTCGCCGCGGCCCCGGGCGCGGTTCCGCTCGTTCGGCGACTCCGCGCTCGAGTACGAGCTGCTCTGCTGGGTCAACGGCCCGACTCGGCGCCGCCGCGCGCAACACGAGCTCAACCGCGCGCTGTACAAGGCGCTCGCCGACGCGAACGTCGAGATCCCGTACCCCAAACGCGACGTGAGGATCGCTCGACAGAGCCCTCCCGACGCGCACGCTCCCGCCTCTGCAGACGCTTCCGCCCCCGCTGAGCCGTCGGTCTCCGCCTCTGCCGCCAGTGAGGAACCGTCCCCCGCCGGTGAAGAACCGTCGCCCCCCGCTGCCGGCGGATCGACGATCGACCGATCGGCGGCCGGGGATGCCGACGACGCGCGCTGACCCTCGTCGGCGACGCGCTCCGACCCGACGCTGTGGCGAGCGACGCCGCCCGTCCATCCCCGTCGCCTTGTTCGGTCACTCTCGTCGCGTTGTTCGGTCACTCACGTCGCGCGCCGTGTCGGCCGCTCCCGTCGCGACCCTCGCTCCGCCGTCGACAGCTGCGACAACGGGCCGCGCCGGCGACGACCGGGGTCCCGCACGCCGGACACCGTCGATCGTCGAGTCCGTCGGTCGCGGCCGCGAGGACATCGGCCGGCGCGCGGGGCTCCTCGACCGCG
>NZ_WPCE01000066.1 GCF_009742825.1 Halorubrum sp. CBA1125 | reverse complement strand
ATCGTCGCCGACTCGCCGGTGGAGCCGACGGGGACGACCCCGTCGACGCCCGCCCGTTCGAAGTAGCGGGCGTTCTCGGCGAGCTGGTCGTGGTCGACCTCGTCGTCGTCGGTGAACGGGGTCGTCATCGCGGGGTAGACCCCCTCGAACGGTTCGTCTGTCGTCTCTCGGTTCGCCTCGTCGGTCGTGTACGGCGTGGTGGTCGTGGTGTCCGTCATGGTGTGGCTGGCTGTGTCGCGTGTCCGGGTCGTGCCGATCGTTCGAATCGCGTCTGTGGCCGTCGACGTCGTCGGCCGAACTGCTCGCGCGGGTCGGGGGTCGTCCAGGACGGGGTCGCCACTCCCGCCGGCGGACGGATCACGCGCGTTTTTTTCGAGAAGAGCCGCGCCGCTGGCGACGTGGACGGACCCCGTGCGGACGCGGGTCGGGTCACACCTCGGTATGGGGGCCAGCCCGATTTATAGATTTTGTCTCGGACCGCCGCGACCGACTCGCAGACCGGATCGGTCGCGAACGCCCGTCGTCGGTCGTGGCGCGGCGTTTCGCGACGCTGAACGAGACGACAGCCGTGCCTTGGCGGTCGTACGCCCCTCCTCACCGTTTTTGAAGTCACAACGTATATGTGTGGGTACAACAAACTAAAGATTAGACAAGACTAATCTATAGTTTTGCTGGGTAATAATGCCACGAGAGCGATACGACGGACGACCGGTGACGCGACGGGACGCGTTACGCGCCGGCGGTGCGGCGGCGCTGGCGGGGATAGCCGGGTGCACGGCGCTGCCGAGCGCCCCGGGGCAGGCTGGGAGTGGCGGCGACGGCGGGAGCGACAGTGACGACCGAAGCGACGGTGACGACGGGAGTGACGGCCCGGTCGCCGTGGCCTCCTTTTTCAGCTTCTTCGACTTCGGCCGACAGATCGCGGACGGCACCTCCCTGACGGTGGAGAACCTCGTCCCGACGGGGCTACACGGCCACGGCTGGGAGCCCAACGCCAGTATCACCCAACGCATTATCGAGGCGGACGCGTTCATCCACGTCGGGGAAGACTTCCAGCCCTGGGCCGACCGCGCCATCCGAACGATCGAGGGCGACGACGTCGACACGGCGCTCATCAACGTCCGGGAGGGCATCGACCTGGTGGACCTCGCCGCGACCCTCGACCGCGACGAGGAGGGCGTCGGCGCCCAGCGCGGGAAGGATCCGCATTTCTGGTTAGATCCCCGGCGCGCGAAGCAGTCCGTCGACAACCTCGCCGACGGGTTCGCCGAGATCGTCCCGGAGCACGCCGACGCCTTCCGCGAGAACGCCGAGACGTACAAGGCCGAGGTGCTCGACCGCATCGACGCGGAGTACGAGGCCATCTTCGACCGCGCTGAGCGCGACATCGTCCAGCTGGCCGCGCACAACGCCTTCCAGTACATCGGGGTGCGCTACGGCGTGCGGATGCGGCCGCTGGTGACGAACCTGGCGGCGAGCGGCGACGTCAAGCCCGCGGACGTCCGCGAGGCGGAGCGTGTCATCCGCGAGAACGACATCAGGTACATCGCCAACGGCGTCTTCGAGTCCCAGCGCCCGGCCCAGCAGCTCGTCCGCGAGACGGCCGTGGAGGCGTACTTCCCCGTGACGCCGTACGCCGGCGTCCGCGAGGACTGGGTCGAACAGAACTGGGGCTACGAGGAGATCGCCTACAACATCAACATGCCCACCTTCGAGATCGTCCTCGGCAACGAGACGCCCGAGAACGCGGCCCCGTCGGCGGACTGGCTCGAGCAGTGGCGGAACTTCGAACCGATATGAGCACCCAGGAAACCGATCCCGTGACGGCGGCTGTCACGGACGACCGGGCGACCACCGAGACGAGCCCGGACGACACGGCGAGCGAGCCGGTCATCGACCTCGAGAGCGTCACCTTCGGCTACACGGCGACGCCCGTGGTCGAGGACGTCTCGCTCGCCATCGACCCGGGCGAGTACGTCGCCGTCGTGGGGCCGAACGGCTCGGGAAAGTCGACGCTGATGCAGCTGATGCTCGGCCTGCTCGAGCCCGACGCGGGGACGGCCCGGCTGTTCGGCGAGCGCGCCGACCGCTTCGACGACGGCGAACGGGTCGGCTACGTCGCCCAGCAGGCCAGCGCCGCGCAGGAGATGCCCATCACCGTCCGTGAGGTGGTGAAGATGGGCCGGTTCCCCCACGTCGGCTTTGGCCGGCTGTCGAGCGAGGACTGGGACATCGTCGACGACGCGCTCGTGACCGTCGGAATGAGCGCGTTCGCCGACCGGCGCGTCACGCAACTCTCGGGGGGCCAACGCCAGCGCGCGTTCATCGCGCGAGCGCTGGCGAGCGAGGCCGACCTGCTCGTCCTGGACGAGCCGACCGTCGGCGTCGACGCCGAGTCGGTCGACGCCTTCTACGACCTGCTGGCGGCGCTCAACGCCGAGGGCATCTCCGTCCTCCTCATCGAGCACGACCTCGGAGCGGTCGTCGAGCACGCCGACCGCGTCGTCTGCCTGAACCGCGAGGTCTACTTCGACGGACCGACCGACGAGTTCGTCGAAAGCGACGCGCTGGCCCGAGCGTTCGGCACCGAGGCGCGGTTCCTCACGGGGAAGAACGGATGAGCGCGGGAGTGGCGGCCACGCTCGTCGCGGGTGGCCTCGCGGCCGCGGACCCGTCGGTGGCTCTCCCGCTGCAGAGCGGGCTGGGCGCCGTCGGCGACCTCGTCTTCGGCGTCCTCCTGTGGTTCTTAGAGCAGTGGTACTGGCTGATGGACTGGGCGTACTACGTCACGGGCCTGGAGATGCTGAACCCGCGCTACCGATTCATGCATCGGGCGATACTCGTCGGGCTCTGCATCGGCGTGATGGCGCCGCTCATCGGGACGTTCCTCGTCCACCGGCAGCTCGCGCTCATCGGCGACGCGCTGGCCCACACCGGGTTCGCCGGGGTGGCCGTCGGCCTGTTCTTGAACGCCGTCATCGACCTCGGGGTGTCGCCGTACCTCACGGCCGTCGTCGTGGCGATGATCGCCGCGCTGTTCATCGAGCTCATCTCCGAGGTCACGGACGCCTACAACGACGTCTCGATGGCCATCGTCCTGTCGACGGGGTTCGCGCTGGGGACGACGCTCATCAGCCTCAACGCGGGCGGGCTCGCCGTCGGCGTCAACCAGTTCCTCTTCGGTAACCTCTCGACGGTGTCGCCCCAGAGCGCCGCCATCCTCCTGGTGCTGTTCGCCGTCATCGTCGGGACGGTGGCCGTGACGCGCAACCAGCTCCTGTACGTGACCTTCGACGAGACGGCGGCCGCCGTCTCCGGGATCTCCGTCAACTGGTACAACCGGGTGATGGTGATGCTGACGGCGATGGTCGTCGTCGGCGCGATGCAGATCATGGGTGTCATCCTCGTCGCGGCGATGCTCGTGGTTCCGGTCGCGGGCGCGACCCAGGTGTCCCGGAGTTTCTCCGAATCGCTGGTGGTCTCGGTCGCCCTCGCGGAACTCGCGGTGTTGCTTGGCATCGCCGTCGCCTACTACGGCGGCGTCACGGCCGGCGGGGCCATCGTCCTCGTCGCCGTGGGAATCTACGTCTGTGCCGTCGCACTGGGCAAGGTCCAGTCCGTCCGCGGCGAGCGGGACCCGCCCGACATGGGGAGTATCGACGCCGACGGCGCCGACGTCGGAACCGGGGCGGAGGGCGACCGATGACCGCGGCCGACGACGGCGTCTCGCAAGCCGACGGTCGCACCCGAAACGACAAGGGGAGACAGCCGAATGTACCGACAGGAATGCTGAGCGCGGTCATGGAGGACTACATCAAGGCGATCTACGCCCTCGAGAGCGACGGCGACGATCGGGTGTCGACCTCGGCGCTCGCCGACAGCCTCGAGGTCACCGCACCCACCATCTCCTCCATGCTGAAAAAGCTCGAAGAGCGCGGCCTGGTCGACCGCGAGGAGTACAAGGGCGTGACGCTCACGGAGGAGGGCGAGCTCGTCGCGCTCGAAATCCTCCGACACCACCGCCTCCTCGAGGCGTTCTTGACCGAACAGCTCGACTACGACTGGGCCGACGTCCACGACGAGGCCGACAGACTCGAACATCACGTCTCCGAGGAACTGACCGACCGCATCGCCGAGACGCTGGGTAACCCCCCGGTCGACCCGCACGGCGACCCGATCCCCGACGCCGAGTTGTCCCTCCCCGAGGCGAGCGAAACCACCCGCCTCGCCGACGCCGACCCCGGCGAGCGCGTGACCGTCCGACGGATTCACCACCAGGGCGACGAAGAGCTGCGCTACCTCGCCGACGCCGGCGTCCGTCCGGAGGTCGAACTCACCGTCGTCGACGTCGCGCCGTTCGGGATGGTGACCGTCGAGACGCCGGCGGGCGAGCAGAGCCTCCCGGAGGAGATCGCCCGGCTCATCGAGGTCTCCGCGGTTGTTCTCCCGGACGACGCCGAGGTGTAAGGCCGGCCACACCCGTCGAGAGGGGGATCGTAACCGAGCTGCGATTTATCGTTCAATCGACGGTGTCATACACCAACTCTCACACTCGTTCTTCGCTCCGTCGATTCAGTCAATACCATACACCGAAGCGACGAGCGATTCCGCTGTTGCGGTGGCGTCGCCGGCGGCGGAGCCGCCGCACCGCGGGCGGATGTTCGATAGTACTGACCGACTCGTTCGATGACCCTGTCTGTCTTCGAGGCCGCGTTTCCAACAACCGTCGGCGGCTCGCGGGTCTTATAAGGGGCCGGCGACCCTCTCCGATCCCATGAACGACCCAGCGGACGACGCGTCCGACTCCGGTGACACCGTCGATTCGACCGACGCCGTGGAGCCGGCCGACATCGACACCGCCGGCGATTCGACCGACATCGACGCCGACACCGCCACCGATTCGGCCGACATCGACGCCGACACCGCCGCCGATCGACACGAGTACGACCCCGACAGCGAGCACGCGTTCCCCGACGACCGGCTCAACGAGGTTCTGGCTCGGCTGGAGTCGGACCCGGAGATCGTCGCGTACCTCGAGGCCCAGAACGTCAACCCCGTCGACCGGAAGGGGTACAACGACCACGGGGCGAAACACGTCGAGATCGTCCGTGACCGCGCGCTGCGGCTGTACGACCTGCTCAAGGCCGGCGGCGTCGAGTTCAACGGCGCCGACCAGCAGGGGCTCGACGAGGCGGACGAGCCGGTGATCATCGCGCTCGCGGCGACGCTCCACGACATCGGCCACGTCGTCCACCGACACGACCACCCGTACTACTCGATCCCGCTCGCGGCCGACCTCCTCGACGACCTGCTCCCGACCTTCTACGGCGTCGCAGAGCAGGTCCGGATCAAGGCCGAGGTGCTCCACGCGATCCTCTGTCACCACACCGAAGAGCAGCCGCTGACCCGCGAGGCCGGCATCGTCCGGATCGCCGACGGGCTCGACATGGAGCGCGGCCGGTCGCGGGTCCCCTACGAGGAGGGCGGCCGCGGGATCAACACCGTCTCCTCGCAGGCGATCGAGCGCGTCTCGCTGCGCGAGGGCGACGAGACGCCGGTGCAGGTCGTGATCCGGATGAACAACGCCGCGGGCGTCTACCAGGTCGACTCGCTGCTCAAAGCCAAGATCGAGGGGTCGCTTCTGGAAGACTACGTCCGAACGATCGCGATCAACACCCACAGCGACGGGAGCGACGGGGGCGAGGCGATCGTCGACCGGATCGAGCTATGACCGACGCGGACGCCCTCGCGGACCTGCGGACCGGCGCCGACTACCAGTTCGGCGCGGGCGCCGGCGACACGCTGTTCCCGCCGGACGAGCCGCTGACGCTCCGGCGGTCGAGCGGCGGCCGCCCCGCGACAGGTCATCGCCGGCGACGTCGACGACACGCCCGGCAGCGCCGAGGGAGACCGGCTCGTCTCCTACGGGACGGACGGTCGGTTCACCCTCGGCGTCGCCGGGGGGCGGCGGCTCCGCGAGGCGTTCGCGCCGCCGCGACACCGGATCGTCGTCGGCGAGGAGAGCGAGCCGTTCGTGCGCGAGGGGCGCAACGCCTTCGCGAAGTTCGTGACCGCGGCCGACGAGGGGATCCGCCCGGGCGACGAGGTGCTCGTCGTCGACGAGGCCGACGCGCTGTTCGCGGTCGGGCGCGCCGAGCTCTCCGGCGCGGAGGCGATGGCGTTCGACGCCGGTCCGGCCGTCTCCGTGCGGAACGGAGCGGGACGACGCGACGAATAGCGGGGGGAGGCGACGAATAGCGGCGACGGCATTCCCGTCTCCGGTCGCTGCTCCGGGACCGACGGGTACACAAGGCGTCCCGTCCACTACCGCGCATGGACGACATCGACGTCGAACCCGTGGACCGCGTCGAGGACGCCGAGCGCGACGGGGACGACGCCGACCGCGAGGCCGGAGACGAGCCCCTCGCCGCCGAACGCGACGGTGCCGACCTCCCGGCCGCGTCGACGCGCCCGAGTACGTGCTCTACGGCGGAAAGGGGGGCGTGGGGAAGACGACGATGGCGGCCGCGACCGCCCTCGCCTCGGCCGCGGGCGGGGTCCGCACGCTCGTCGTCTCGACGGACCCCGCGCACTCGCTGTCGGACACCCTCGACGCCGATATCCCGTCAGAGCCGGCTCGCATCCGCGAGGACGTGCCCCTGTACGCCGCCGAGATCGACCCCGACGACGCGATGGAGGAGGGGATGTTCGGCGCCGACGGCGACCTGCTCGGTGGGCTCGGGGAGATGGGCGAGCTGATGGGCGGCGCCGACGGGGCGGCCGGATCGGCGGACGCCGACGACGAGGGGCTCGGCTCGCTGCTCGGGGGCCCGATGCCCGGCGCGGACGAGGCGGCCGCGATGCGCCAGCTGCTGGAGTACCTCGACGACCCGCGGTTCGACCGCGTCGTCGTCGACACCGCCCCGACCGGCCACACCCTCCGGCTGCTCCAGCTGCCCGAGATCATGGACTCGATGGTCGGCCGCGTGATGAAGCTCCGGCAGCGATTCTCCGGGATGATGGACGGGCTGAAGGGGATGTTCGGCGGTGCGGACGACGAGGCCGATCCGACCGCCGACCTCGACGAGCTCCAGGCCCGGATCGAGCGGCTCCGTTCCGTCCTGCGCGACCCGACGCAGACGGACTTCCGCGTCGTGACCGTTCCCGAGGAGATGAGCGTCGTCGAGTCCGAGCGGCTGGTCGCGCGGCTCGACGAGTTTCAGATTCCGGTGAACACGCTCGTCGTCAACCGGGTGATGGAGGGGGTCGGCGACGTCGCGAGCGGCGTCGACGTCGAGTCGTCGTGGATCGTCGAGCCGAACCCGGACACCTGCGAGTTCTGTGCGCGCCGCTGGGAGGTCCAGCAGAACGCGCTCCGGCGGGCGACGGACCTCTTCCGCGGCCGCGACGTGAAGCGCGTGCCGCTGCTCGCGAACGAGGTGCGCGGCGAAGCGGCGCTGCGGGTCGTCGCCGCCTGCCTTCGCTGAGCTACTTACCAGCTCGATCGGTGTCGGAGAACAATCCGTCGCGGACGGTCTCAGCGACGCCGGCGAGGTGCGCCTGCCCGAAGACCGCCACGAGCAGCGCACCCACGGAGTTGTACATCAGATCGCCCACCGTGTCGTCGAGCCCGTGTTGCGCGAGCGGCATGTCGATCCCGGTCTCGTCGGCGACGATGTCGAGCCCGAACTCGAACAGCTCCCACACGACGCCGAACCCGAGGACCACCACGAAGATGAAGACGAACGCGAAGCGGTCGGGGATACGGATCTCGTCGCTGTGGAGGTCGACGGCGCGGATCGTCGTGTACCCCACGCCGGCGACGAGCGACGCCGAGAGCGCGTGGGTGAGGTGGTCCCACCAGCCGATCTGCGCGTAGAACCACGCCGACCCGAGGGTGTGGAGAAACACGGCCGTCGTGATCCACACGCCGAGCCACGGGTCCAAGGGGAGGTCGTAGTTCCGTTCGAGCATCGCCGGAATGAACGTGACGATCAGCCCGATGCTCCCGTTGGTCACCGCCTTCGTCCCGCCGCCGGCCAGCCCGTAGACGACGATCGCGACGAGGACGAGCTGCATCGCTCTCGTGAGCCGCCGCTGGGTTTGCATCGAGGGACGGGGAAGGAGGCTCATCGACGGACCACCCGCCGGAGCGCGCGCCCCAGGCGCCGTCCGCGCCGCCGGAAGTACGCGTCGAAGAGCAGTCCCGCTGCGAGCCCCGCCAGCGTCACGTAGCCCCACTCGATCATCAGCGCCTCGTTCGTCGTCAGGTAGGTCGTCCCGAGCAGTCGGTCGGCGTTCCACCGCAGAACGGTCCACGCCCCGGCCGTCGCCAGCGTCGTCAGGGTGACGAGGACGACCGCGAACCAGTGGGTGACCTGGAGCGAGGTGAACATGTGGAACTCGACGGTGATCACGAGCGCCAGCGCGGCGATCGCGATATACGTCGCGAAGACGCCGAGTTCGCCGCCGAACAGCACGCGCACGAGGGTGGGCAACAGGGCGAGCCCGAGCAGCTCGGCCGGGAGCAGTACCTTCCAGTCGCGGGCCGAGACCGCGGGAGCCAGGACGACCGCGACGAGCCCGGCGACGAACGCCATCGACAGCAGGTCGGCGTCGAGGAGGCTCTCGACGAACACCCCGACGAGCACCGCGACCATCGCCCACGCGATGATCGCGTTGGTGCGTCCGTTTCGGAGGAGCCGAACCAGCCGGTCTTCGACCGTCTCGTCCTCCGGTCCTCCGCCGCGTCGCGTTCCGTCCATACCGCGTGTCACGGCCGAGGACACTAATAGGGGGCGCTCCGCGACACGAGCGGAGCCCGCGAGGAGCGAGCCGAACGGACGCCCTTTTATTCCGTACGACCGTCCGATCGGTATGAACTGCCGGCGGTGCGGGACGCCGCTTCGCAAGCCCGGGGACTACTGTCTCACCTGCAACACCGCCAACGCCGACGCGGTGGTCGTCGACTTCGCGGCGGACCGCGCCCGCCTGACGATGCTCGACGGCGACGAGGTCGTCGGTGAGACGACCGTGACGACCCGCCCGGAGAGCGACGAGCAGCTGAGCGAGATCCAGCTCCGAAACTTCGCCGGTCGCGTCGCCGACGAGATCCGCCGCAAGCGGCCGGACACCGTCTACGCCGCCGGGGCCCGAGAGCCGCTTCGCGAGACGCGTGCGCAGCTCCACCACGAGTTCTATCGGGTACCGGACCCGGACTCGGGAACGCGAAAGGCGGAGAACGGTGCCGGACGTGACCGCGGAAGCGACGGTGAAAGCGATACCCGCGACCCCCACGGTCCCGTGGTCTCGTGGGTCCTCGACCGGCGCGGCGACCGCGCGCTGGAGGTGGTCGAGACCTCGCCCCGCGAGAAGATCGGGGGATCGCACTCGACGCTGATCGGCGACCGCAAGGGGCGGAAGGCGGTCAGCACGGTCGCAAAACATCCCCACGTCAAGAAGATCGTTCCCGGGCCGATCGACGCCGGCGGCACCGGCTCGCGGACCGGCTTGCGAGCGAAGGCGACCCGCGCGGGGACCAACGGGAACGTCCGGCTACTCCTCCGGGACGGCTCCAGCGTGCAGGAGAACCGGATCGTCACCACCGCGATGGACCGCGAGACCGGCGAGCGCGTCCGCGAGGACCTCAACGAGGCGCTGCGGGACGCGGAACTCCAAGACGCGTAGCACGGACGATACCCGCGATATCCGGGGATCGACGCCCACATCCGTCCATCGGTGTCGGTCCGCGATCCCGGACGATCGCGTCTCTGTCGCGGGGTTTTTCACGAGAACGACCCTCGAGAACGGCGTGAGTCTCCTCGCAACGCTCGGCGCCGGCGTCGTCTTCGGGCTGGCGCTCGCGGCGCCGCCGGGCCCGATGAACGCCGTCATCGCCGAGGAGGCGGTGCTCCGCGGGCGGCTCGCGGGCGTCCGAGCCGGGCTCGGCGCCGCCACCGCCGACGCGATCTTCTTCGTGCTGGCGTACGTCGGCGTTGTCGCGGTCGTCGAGTCGCTCCCCCTGCTCCGGGCCCTCATGGTCGCGGTCGGCGGCGTGTTGATGCTGTACTTCGCCGTCGGCGCGGCCCGGGGCGCGCGGGCGTCGTTCCGGCCGATGTCGGGCGACGCGATGTCGGGCGACGAGCCGTCGATCGCGGCGGGCAAGGGGTTCCGCAAGGCGCTGGCGCTCGCGCTGACGAACCCCTATCAGGTGCTGTTCTGGCTCACGGTCGGCGTCGGGCTCCTCCGTCCCGGCGAGCTCGACGTGCTCGCGCCCCTCCCGGTCGTCGGCGACGACCTCGCCGGGACGCTCGTCGTCGCCACCGGGTCGCCGGCGCTCATCGGCGGGCTCTTCCTCGGCGTGCTGGTCTGGATCGTCGGGTTCCCGACCGGGCTCGTCGCCGCCGAGCGCCGGATCGAGACGTTCGCGCCCGCCGTCGCGGTCGGCTCCGCCGCCGTACTCGCGGGGTTCGGTGCGTTCTTCTTGTACGACGCGGCGACGACCCTGGCGACGCTGGGGTGACCGGGCGGCGCGCTCTTGCGTGACGATCAGCGCGCGCCGGAGCCGACCGCTCCACGCGCCTGGCCCGCATGGACAACGGCTTTGCCCCCCGGGCGCCACCGGCCGATATGTTCGAGAAGACCACGTGGATCAAGCTCCCGCGGAACGTGCTCGTCGGGCACGAGGTGATCGACGACCTCGGCGCGGCGGTCGGGGAGCTCTACCTCACGGGTCGGCCCCTGATCGTGACCAGCCCGACGCCCAACGAGCTCGTCGGCGACCGGGTGCGCGCGCAGTTCGACGACCCCGCGACCGCCGTGGTCGAGGACGCCTCCTTCGAGGCGGTCGAAGAACTCATCGAGACCGCCGAGGCGGTCGACCCCGGCTACCTGATCGCGCTCGGCGGCGGGAAGCCCATCGACATCGCGAAGATGGCCGCCGACCACCTCGGGGTCGGGTTCGTCTCCGTGCCCACCGTCGCCTCGCACGACGGGATCGTCTCGGGCCGCTCGTCTATCCCCGAGGGCGACACGCGCCACTCGGTCGCCGCCGACCCGCCGCTGGCGGTCGTCGCGGACACGACGCTGCTCGCGGAGGCGCCCTGGCGGCTCACCACCGCGGGCTGTGCCGACATCATCTCGAACTACACCGCCGTGAAGGACTGGCGGCTCGCGCGGCGCCTGCGGAACGTCGAGTACAGCGAGTACGCGGGGGCGCTCTCGGAGATGACCGCGGAGCTGCTCGTCGAGAACGCCGAGCTGATCCGGCCCGGGTTAGAGGAGTCGGCGTGGGTGGTCGTGAAGGCGCTCGTCTCCTCCGGCGTCGCCATGTCGATCGCGGGCTCCTCGCGGCCCGCCTCGGGCGCCGAGCACCTGATATCTCACCAGCTCGACCGGATCGCGCCCGGCAAGGCGCTCCACGGCCACCAGGTCGGCGTCGCGTCGATCCTGACCGAGTACCTCCACGGCGGCGACGACGGGCAGTGGGTCGCGATCCGCGACGCGCTCGACGAGCTCGACGCGCCGACGACCGCCGCGGAGCTTGGCGTCGACGACGAGGAGCTGATCGCCGCGCTCACGACCGCCCACGAGATCCGCGACCGCTACACGATCCTCCAGGGGGGGATCAACGAGGAGGCCGCCGTCGAGGTGGCGACCGCGACGGGCGTCATCGACGGGTGAGGATCGCTCGCGGGTCCCGGAGTGCGTTCGCCGAGCGCCCGTGGCCGTTTCCGCGCTCGAAACCTCCATAACCGTCCCGCGACAACTCCGCGTATGTCCACCGCCAGCGTTCGCGACCGGGCCAAACAGCGGCCCGGCGCGATCACCGCGCTCCTCACCGTCGTCGGCTACGGCGCCGTCGGCGGCGTCTTCCTCGTCCCCGAGTTCCAGGCGCTGTTCCCCGACCTGACCCGCGAGACGGTCGACCTGCTCGCACACGCGATCGCCGCCGTCAACACCGTCGCGATCGTCACGCTCTCGCTCGGCTGGTACTGGATCCGCAACGGCGAGGTGAAAAAGCACGCCGCGGCGATGACGACTTCGTTCGTGCTCATCCTCTGCTTCTTGGGGATGTACCTCCCGAAGGTCGCCGGCGGCGGCACCAAGCTGTTCGTCGGCCCGCAGAACGTCTACTACGCGTACCTCGCGATGCTCGCGGTACACATCATCCTCTCCGTAATCTCCGTGCCGGTCGTCCTCTACGCGCTCGTGCTCGGACTCACCCACACGGAGCGCGAGCTCAGGACCGAGACGCCCCACCGGACCGTCGGCCGGATCGCGGCGAGCGCGTGGCTGCTCTCGCTCGTGCTCGGCGTCGTCACCTACCTCCTGTTGAACCACGTCTACGACTCGACGTTCGAGGCCGCCGAGGCCGCGGCGGTCCTCCTCCCGCTGGCACCGGGGCTGTAGGACACCCGGCCCGGGATCGAAGGTCGGTCCGCAGTCGACGGTCGATCCGCGGTCGACGCCCCCGCACCCCGTCGACGGTCGATCCGCCCTTGACGGTCGTTCACCGCCACCGAAACCCTTGACTCGCGGCCCGGCGACGCCCCGGTATGACCGACTGGATCGGCGACACGTTCACGAGCGACGCCGGCTGGCACCACCTCGAAGCCCTCGTCGACGTCGGGAACCGCATGGCCGGCTCGCCCGGCGAGCGCGAGGCGCTCGAACGCACCCGGGACGCGCTCGCCGATGCCGGCGCGCGCGACGCTCGGATCGAGCCGTTCGAGATACAGGGCTGGGAGCGCGGCGACAGCGTGATCCGGCTCGCGGACGGCGAGCCCGTCGCGAGCGCCGCCCACGAGTGTATCGCGCTCCCGCGGAGCCCGAGCGCCGCGGCGACCGGCGAGTTCGTCGACCTCGGCTACGGCGTCCCGGCGGACTTCGAGGCCGACCTGGAGGGCGCGGTCGTGATGGTCTCGTCTGACACCCCCGACTCCGTCGACCGCTTCATCCACCGCCGCGAGAAGTACTACCGGACGGTCGAGGCCGGCGCCGCGGCCTTCGTCTTCGCGAACCACGTCGAGGGGACGCTGCCGCCGACGGGGAGCGTCGGGACCTCCGACGCGCCGATCGGCGAGATCCCCGCGGTCGGAGTGAGCAAGGAGACCGGCGCGCGGCTCGCCCGGCGGTACGAGGGCGACCGGCTCGCCGTCGAGGTCGACTGCGCGGCCCATGAGGCGACGAGCGGCACCGCCGTGGCCGACCTCGGTCCCGACACCGACGAGTACCTCCTGCTCACGTCGCACGTCGACGCTCACGACCTCGGCGAGGGAGCTATCGACAACGGCGCCGGGACGGCGACGGTCGTCGAGGTCGCCGGCGCGCTCGCGGCCCGCGAGGCGGAGCTCGACACGCGAGTCCGGGTCGCCTGCTTCGGCGCCGAGGAGGTCGGGCTCGTCGGGTCCTCGCGGTTCGCGGCCGGCGTCGACCCCGGTCGAGTCCGGGCCGTCGTCAACGTCGACGGCAACGTGTTCGGCCGCACGCTCCGGTTCGACCATCACGGCTTCGACGCGCTGGCGGCGGCCGCCGAGCGCGTCGGCGACCGCCTCGGCCACCCGATCGAACGCGGCGAGGAGCAGGTTCCCCACAGCGACCACTGGCCGTTCGTCCGCCGGGGTATCCCCGCGTACATGGTCTCCGGCGCGACGGAGGGGCGCGACCGCGGCTGGGGACACACCGCCGCGGACACCCTCGACAAGCTCGAACCGCGGAACCTCCGCGAACAGGCGATCCTGTTGACCGAACTCATCGTTGCCCTCGCCGGCGCGGACGTACGGACGGAGCGGGCGGACCCACAGGCGATCGCGGCGGCGCTCGACGCGAGGGGAAGGCGACGGGGATGAAACTCACCGGCGACTGGCCGTTCTGACGCGACGCGCGGTCCGACGCGAACCGAGACGTTTTCACGCGCGCCGGCACCAGTCCCGTCCATGGGGAAGCCCGAAGGTCGCGTCGCGGTCCGCGGAGACGACGACGGATCGGTCCGCGAGGCCCTGTCGGAGGCGGGCGTCGAACTCGCCGTCGCTGACGCCGACGGTTCGACCGACGGGACGAGGGCGATCGAATCGGTCGATACGGGAGACTCCGACGTTGTCGTCGCCGTCGGCGACGCGGCGCTCCGCGAGGCGG
>NZ_WPCE01000330.1 GCF_009742825.1 Halorubrum sp. CBA1125 | reverse complement strand
CGCTGAAGTGCGCGCCACCGAGAGCGTATCCTCGGGGCAGCGTCAGCACGCGCTCCTGCAGGGCTCGTAGAGCATGCGCGCAGCGTCGGGCGCACCCTCGTCCCCCTTCCTCGAGGTCAGGGCGAGCGACGCTCTCGACGAACAGCCCGTCGCCGGTCGCCAAGTAGGTGCCGTCGACGAGGTACGAGGTCATCCCGGTCGTGTGGCCGGGCGTGTAGACTGCCTCGATGATGGCGTCACCGACCTGGAAGGTGTCGCCGTCCGCGACCGTGGTCAGCTCGTCGGCGTACGTGACGCCGCGGTCGACGGCAGCCTCGGGGATGACGCCCTCGACGCCTTCCGCGTCGAGGTCGCGCACGCCCGAGATGTGGTCGGCGTGGACGTGGGTGTCCAACGCGTACTGCAGGTCGACGCCGAGATCGTCAGCGTCTGCGAGGTAGCGGTCGGCGAACGCCCGCAGCGGGTCGATGATGGCGGCTTCGCCGTCATCGTACAGCAGGTAGCCGAGACAGCCCGAGGAGGGGCGCTGGTACTGCAGCAGCGTGCCGGCGCCGTTGTAGCGCTCGACTTCGACGGCCTCGTAGATGCTTGCCCAGCCGTTCATTCCGTCTTCGAGGTGGTTCACATCGTAGCCGCGCTCGGCGAGCGTGCCGGCGACGTACTCGCTGGCGCCGCCCTTCGCACACAGGACGGTCACTTCACGGTCGCCAGGGATCTGCTCGAGGACGTCCTCGTCGATGTCATCCTCGAGGAACTCGAAGTACGGGACGTTGATCGACGTGACGTTTGCGCCGCCAATGCGCCACTCCTCGTAGTCTGATTGCATACGCGAGTCGAGGAGCGTGATGTCCTCGCCGGCGTCGAGGCGGTCCTTCAGCGTTTCCGGGTCGACGGTTTCCACGTCGACGTCCGGAGTCGGAAAGTCTTCGGCGTTCATGTTGTGCAGTCACTTCTACCGGATGGACGTACAAAAGTATTTGCATGGTAATTCCTTTTCTAAGCAATACTATGGCTCGATCACCCGCCACTGAGACGGAGAGATTACTGTATTAATAGCGTTTTAAGAACTCTGTATCCAGATATCCCACCACACAGTAGTTTGGAGTTTCCACAAGAACCGACAATTTTTTACTTGGGCAGGGGGTATTGTGCGATAGCTCCAATACAGACTAACGGAGCAGATAACCAATGAGTGCTGAATTCGATATCACGGAGACGCTCGACGTGAAAGGTGCATCGTGTCCCATGCCAGTAGTGAAGACGAAGTCCGCCATCGACGATCTCGCCGAAGGTGAGGTTCTCGAAGTGCTGGCGACCGATCCCGGGAGCATGAGCGACATCGACGGCTGGGCGTCCGGAACCGACGGGGTCGAGCTCGTCGACCAGGAAGAAGGCGACGAGGTGTACAGACACTACGTCCGGAAGACGGAGTAACGATGAGTACGGACACGCCCGACGCGTCGGCCGACGACGCGCCCTCGCGTGCGGAGCTGGCCGCGCGCGTCGACGAACTCGAGGATGCGCTCGCCGAGGCGACCAGCGAGGACGACGCCAAGAAGATGAGCATCATCGCGACGAAGGGGACCTTGGACATGGCGTACCCGCCGCTCATCCTCGCCAGCACGGCCGCCGCCTTCGGCTACGAGGTGACCGTCTTCCACACGTTCTGGGGCCTGGACATCCTCCACGAAGGAACGGTCGAAAAAACCTCAAGCTCAGCTCCGTCGGCAACCCCAATATGCCGGTCCCGAACGCGGTCGCCGCGCTCCCCGGGATGGACCGGGTCACGACGAAGATGATGGAAAAGAAAATCGCCGACAACGACACGG
>NZ_WPCE01000096.1 GCF_009742825.1 Halorubrum sp. CBA1125 | reverse complement strand
GACGCAGCGCGTCGTCCACCGACGGCGGCCGCGGAGCGCATCGTCACGTCGGCGGCCGGCGTGACCGACTGCGAGCCGTCCGCCTCGAGTCTGACTCTGAGCCGTCCCGCGCGGTAGCTGTCGATCCGGGTGTGGCTCCCGCCGCGGGCGACGATCGCCTCGCCGGCGCCGATCCGCGCCCCGTCGCTCGCCTCGCGCACGTCGTACGCGGAGGCCTCGTCGAGGCGGTCGGCGAACCGCGAGGTGAACGCCTCCGGCATGTGCTGGACGATGACGACCCGACAGTCGGTCATCGGCAGCGCCGCCATCACCCGCTCGACCGCGTTCGGCCCGCCCGTCGACGCGCCGATCACCACGGTCAACGGCGCGTCGACGCCCGGAGCGGGCTCGGTCGTCGCGGCCGAGGCGGGTGCCGCGGCCCGTTCGGCACTCCCGTCGTCGCGCTCGCATCGGTCGCGCGTCGCCGCGTCGAGATCGGCGTCAGCGACCGACCGCACCGCCTCGACGAGCCGCTCCGCCTCCCGCGAGACGCCGGTCGAGACCTCGCCGCCGGGCTTCGAGAAGAAGTCGACCGCCCCGCGTTCGAGCGCCTCGAACGTCACCTCGCGCCCGCCGCGGTGTGCGCCGACAGCATGAGGACGGGCGTCGGCGTCTCGTCCATCAGCCGCTCGAGGGCCTCCAATCCGCCCATCCCCGGCATCTCGACGTCCATCGTCACCACGTCCGGGCGCGTCTCGGCGACCACGGACAGCGCCTCCTCGCCGTCGCCCGCCTCGCCGACCACGACGATGCCCGCGTCGGTCAGGAGGTCGGCGATCAACCCCCGCATGAACGGGGAGTCGTCGACGACGACTACCCGCGGGGAGCCGTCCAGATCGCCGCGCCGATCCGTCGTCTTACTCATGTGCTGAGGCGGACCCAGAATCAGCATAAACCCACGGCCCCAGTAATCACCCCTGATAATTCGGGAGACACGGTTATTTGCGCGTTCGCCGCAGTGGCGCCCATGGCAGCCATCGAGGCGGACGCCGAGCCCACGAAAGTGCTGGAGTTCGGCCTGGGAGACGGCACGTACTGTCTTGACATCGGCGTCATCGACGAGATCGTCGACGCCGGCGAGCTGACCCGGATCCCCAACTCGCCCGAGCACGTCGAGGGCGTGATGGATCTGCGGGGACGCACGACGACGATCGTCGACCCGAAACCCTGTTCGGAATCGACGACGACGGGCCCCGCGAGCGGATCGTCGTCTTCGACGACGGCGAGATCGACGAGGGCGGCACCGTCGGGTGGATGGTCGACGAGGTGTTCCAGGTCCGCGACGTCGCCCCCGACGACGTCGATCGGGGAACCACGGTGGAGGACGACGGCGTCTGCGGGATCGTCACGTCCGACGACCGGTTCGTGGTCTGGGTATCCCCCGACGTCGACGACGTCGGTTCGGTCGAGGTCACCGCGACGTAGCCCGGGACGGGCGGTCGAGGCCGTCGTCAGAGACGGGTGGCCGAGGCCGTCGTCCGGGACGGGTGACCGACGCCGTCCTCCGGGACGGTTCGTTCTCACCCGTGAGAACCGGGCGGCAACCCTTATGCGGCGACCGCTCGCCTCTCGACGCATGCGCGTTTCAAGCGGCGTCCCCGGGTTCGACGACCTCGTCGGCGGCGGGTTTCCCGAGGAGCGCCTGTACGTGGTCAGTGGCCCGCCCGGCAGCGGGAAGACGACGTTCTGCTCACAGTTCGCCGCGCAGGGCGCCCGCAACGGCGAGGACGTCCTGTACATCAGCATGCACGAGACGAAGTCGGGGATCCGCCGCGACATGGGCGGGTACGAGTTCGGCTTCGACCGCGCGCTCGACACCGACCGCGTCACGTTCCTCGACTCCTTCTCGTCGGACGGGCGGCGGTTCTTCGGGCTGCCGGGCGAGCGGCGGGACCACTCCGGGGTGACGAACCGGCTCACCGGCTTCATCAACTCGCGAGACATCGACCGGGTCGTCTTCGACTCCACGATGCTGTTGCGGTTCCTCCTCGACGACGACGAGGACACGATGATCCAGCTGCTCTCGTCGCTGAAGCGGACGGACGCGACGACCCTCCTTATCTCCGAGATGACCGACCTCGACGCGTACTCCGAGGAGCACTACCTGGCACACGGCGTCGTGTTCATGCACAACTACCTCGAGGACGAGGGGATGCGGCGCGGGATTCAGGTCCTGAAGATGCGGGGGACCGACATCGACACGGACATCCAGACGGTCGAGTTCACCGACGCCGGACTCCGCGTCGGCGACGCCGCGACGGTGACGCTCTGATGTACGACGGCACGTTCGGCACCGACTGGGAAGCGCTGTCGCGCGAGGAGGCGGTCGACCGGGCGTTCGCGCTCGGTGTCGCGGCCGGGATCGACAGCGAGCCGCCGGCGGAGTTCGACCGCATCGTGAACGCCGTTCCCGGCGGGTACGACCGGAGCCTCGTCGAACTCGCGTACGACGAGGGGCGGACGCGGGCGCTCGAGGCCGCCGCCGAGGCCGACGACCCGGAGGCGGTCTGGGACGCGCTCGTCGACGCGGCGGGGACGCCGCGGACCCCGCCGGTCGGATCTGCCCTTCCCGGCGCGATCACGGAGCTGTCCCTCTCGAAGCGGCCGCGAGAAGGACCGCCGTCGTCGCTCGGACTTCCGGAGATGCTTCGGAAGTGATCCCGTGGAAGAAGTGATCCCTCGGAAGGGTTTTACGCGATACCCGCGCAACGTCGAGACATGACCGTACTTCCCGACGCTGTCCGCGAGTCGGACAGCGTGTTGGTCAGCGGTCCGCCGATGAGCGGGAAGTACGACCTGTTCAACCGCCTGCTCGCCGAGTGGTGTGACAGCCCCGTGGTGATCTCCACCGGTCGGACGGCGGAGAAGGTGCGGGCGGACTACGAGCGGATAACCGACCGCGACGGCGACGACGTGACCGTCATCGACTGCGTCACCCACCAGCAGGGCGACAAGCGCCCGGACACCCCGACGACCAAGTACGTCGGCAGCGCCGGCAACCTGACCGACATCGGGATCAAGTTCACCGACGTCGTCGAGGCCTCCGCCGGCCGCCAGCGCGCGGTCGGCATCTACTCGCTCTCCCAGCTGTTGATGTACTGGGACCCCGAGCGAATCTACCGGTTCACCCGCGTGATGACCTCGCAGACGTCGGGTGAGGGGTGGCCCTTCGTCGGCGTCGTCGGGTCCACGGCGCACGACGAACAGGTGGTCCACACCCTCCACGAGCCGTTCGAGGTCGTCGTGGAGACGCGCGTCGCGGACGACGACCGCGAGTTCCGCGTCCGGGGTCGGGTCGACCGTCCCTCGGAGTGGACGGCGTTTTGAACGGTCGGCGCCGGTTGTCCCCGATCGCTGCCGCTACCCTACCAGCTCGAACTCGGTGCCGACCGGCGGCGCGTCGACCAGCCCCCAGTAGACGAACCGGTGGATCCCCGGCCCGAGCGCGGGACACACGGCGAGGTCACGGTCGGGAACCGCGGCGGCGACGGCCGCCTCTTCGAGCGTGAGCGACCAGCTGTACGTGTCGGTCGGGCCGAACGATTCCTCGGTCCGCGGCAGCGCGGCCGGCTCGCCCGTGGTCGAGCCGCGGACGTCGAGCCAGCCCTCGCCCGTCTCGCGCTGGAGCGAGTACGCGTGTCGGCCGAGGGCGGTCGCCGTGCCGTCGCCGGTGTTTCGCAGCACCAGCCGCAGCGACTGGCCGTACGTCTCGGCGTTCCCCTCCGCGGACAGCTCGACCGTGGTCGACGGCGCTTCCACGACCGTCTCCTCGACCGGTCCCTCGAAGGGCTGGTCGAGCCGGACGAACGACTCGTCCGGACACGAGAGCGTCTCCGGGGTTCCAGCCGGTCCCTGCGGTCCCTCCCCGGCGGCGAAGTCGAGACAGCCGGCGACGCCGACGCGCCCGCGGCGGTGAGCGTCGCCGCGGTCCCCGTCAGCAGGTCGCGTCGCGAGTGGTCCATGCCCCCGGTACGACCGACGCGGGCTTGAACCACACGCGTTCGCCCTCACCTTCGCCTCCGGGGCCGGTTCGGAACCGCTTTCCCGTCGGCCGGCACATGGCCTCCCATGGAGCTGTTCGGATCAAGCGGTATCCGCGGGGTCGCGCTCCGGTACCTCACGCCGGAGCTCGTCCTCGACATCGCGAAAGCGGCCGGGACGGTGTGGGACGCCGACCGCGCCGCCGTCGCCCGCGACACCCGCACTACCGGCGAGCTGTTCGCGAACGCCGCCGCGAGCGGGCTGGCCGCGGTCGGCTGCGACGTCGACCGGCTGGGCGTCGTCCCGACGCCCGCGGTCGGCCACTACTGTGAGTCCGCCGGCGTTCCCTGCGTGCTCGTCACCGCGTCGCACAACCCGCCCGAGTTCAACGGGATCAAACTCGTCGGCGACGACGGCGTCGAGCTCTCCGTCGACGTGTTAGAACGCGTCGAGCGGCGCGTGCTCGACGACGAGTACGACCACGCCGACTGGCGGACCGTGGGCGAGACCAGCCGGATCGACGGCGTCGTCGACGCCTACGCCGACCAGCTCGTCGCGGCGGTCGACCGGCAGGCGATCGCCGACGCCGACCTCACGGTCGCGGTCGATCCCGGTCACGGCGCCGCGTCGGTCGCGTCGCCGCGGATCTACCGCGAGCTGGGCTGTGAGGTGTTGACCGTCAACGCGACGCCGGACGGACACTTCCCCGGCCGCGACTCCGAGCCGGTCCCCGAGCACCTCGACGCGCTCTCGCGGCTCGTCGCGACCACCGACGCGACGTGGGGATCGCCCACGACGGCGACGGCGACCGGGCGGTCTTCGTCGACGAGACCGGCGCGTCATCGACGGCGACACCTCCTTCGCGGCGCTGGCCGACGCCTGCCTGTCGGCCGGCGACGCGGTCGTCAGCGCCGTCAACGTCTCCCAGCGACTCGTCGACGTCTGTGACGCCAACGACGCCGACCTCGAACTCACGTCCATCGGGGCGACGAACATCATCACGCGGACCCGCGAGCTCCGTGACGAGGGGACCCGCGTGCCGATCGCCGGCGAGGGCAACGGCGGCGTGTTCTTCCCGTCGTACCGGCTCTCTCGGGACGGGGCGTACATCGGCGCGCGCTTCCTCGAACTGCTCGCGGCCGCCGACGGCGACCCGGCGAGCGAGGTGATCGCGCCCTACGCCGACTACCACTTCGTCCGGGTCAACGTCGAGTACGAGGACGGAGACGAGCGCGACGACATGCTGGCGGCGGCGCGCGCGTACGTCGAAACCGCTGACGCCGAGCCGAACACGACCGACGGGTACCGGCTCGACTACGGCGACGCGTGGGTGCTCGTCCGCCCTTCCGGCACCGAGCCGAAGATCCGGATCTACGCGGAGTCCGCCGACGCCGACCGCGCGGAACGGCTCGCGACGGACATGCGCGTGGCCGTCGAGAGCGGGCGGTAGACGGGGAGGGTTCCCCGGACGCGACGGGTGCCCGGGCCCGGCATGTCGATCACTCCAGCGCCGCCAGCGCCTCGGCCGCCTCGCGGGCGGCTTCGAGGTGATCGCGCGCGCGCCGTGGGTCGTCCGTCTGCTCCGCCGCGCGCGCGAACCGCGTGAGCGTCCGCGTCAGCGACGCGCGCGCGGCGGAACGGTCGTCGCCGCCGGCAACTCGCTCGGTGTCGGGCGACGGCGATCCGGCGGCGGGCGTCTCGGCCGTGGTCGCCTCGGCGGCTCCCGTCTCGGTCGTCGCCGGCTCCGCGGGCGATCGCTCCGTCTGCGGCTGGTCGGTCGAGGTCGCGTCGGCTCGTGGCGACGATCCGGCGGTCGTCGCCGCCTCGTCTCGCGAGGCTGGCGCGCTTCCGTTGGCAGCCGTCGCGGCCGACTCGTCGGTCTGGGTCGCGCTCGGCGTCGCGTCGTCGGTCGGCGGCGCCTCGTCGGGTGACGTCTCGCCGTGGGTGTCGGCCGCGCCGCGTGCGTTCCCGGCGGCCGCTCCCGCGTTCCCCTGTGACCGCTCGGCCTGACACGTGGGACAGAACTCCCGGCCGTCGTGTCGGAAGATGGGATCGCCGCACTCCTCGCAGTGGCGGTTCGTCATCGTCGCTCCCTGCAAGAGGAGCTCGGACATCCGCTGGGTGTGTTCGCGCTTCTCTTTGTCCCGCTCGAACTTCTCGCGGAGCTTCTCTCGTTCCGCCTCCTTGTCGAAGCCGTCACTCATGGGTGGACGAACGTCGTTCACGAGCAAAAGCTCGGGGGCTCGGAACGGCCGTGCTGCGCGTCGAAGGCCAGCCGGATCGGCCCGGTACGGGTCCGGCACCGGTTCGGTACCGGTACGGGTCCGGCACCGGTTCGGTACCGGTACGGGGTCTGGCACCGGCACCGGTCCCAACCCAGGTCGGGGTCGGACCGCTACTCCTCGGTCTTGGTCCGCGTCCGGTCCGGGTCGAGTTCGCCGCGGTGGATCTTCGCGCCGTCCTGTGCGACCTGGCGGCCGAGCACGGCACACTTCACGCGCATCGGGGAGATGTCGACGCCGAGCATCTCGGTGATGTCGTCGGTGTCGAGCGCGTCGAGCTCGTCGACGGACATCCCGTGGAGCCGCTCGGAGAGCATGCTCGCGGACGCCATCGAGATGGCGCAGCCGTCGCCGGTGAACCGCACCGCCTCGATCGTCTCTTCGGCGTCGTCGAGGGCGACCTCCATCTGGATCGTGTCGCCACAGGAGGGGTTCTCGCCGACGTGCGTGAAGTCCGGATCCTCGAGTTCCCCGTAGTTGCGGGGGTTCTTGTAGTGGTCGAGGATCTGCTGCCGATACATGTCCGAGCCCAGTCCCATCTCGGTCACGGGTAGGCCGCTCCCGGCAAAAAGGGTTCCGTCGCCGCGCTCGCGCCGGTCGAGCCGCCGGCGGATTCCGCGAAAAATTCGGCGGGCGCCGCGAAGGGGTCGGCAGACTCCGCGAAGGGGTCGGCGGACTACACGAAGAGGTCGCGGGCCTCGCCAACGGCGTCGACGAGGGCGTCGATCTCCTCGACGGTGTTGTAGAGGTAAAAGGAGGCGCGCGCGCTGGCCGAGATGCCGAGTTCGTCGTGAAGCGGCTGGGTGCAGTGGTCGCCGGCGCGGATGGCGATGCCGTAGTCGTTGAGGATGCTGGAGAGGTCGTGCGCGTGGACGCCGTCGACGTTGAACGAGACGAGTCCGCCGCGGTCGTCGCCCGGGGGACCGTAGATCTCGACGCCGTCGATCGCGGCCAGCTCGTCGTACGCGTACGCGGCCAGCAGGTCCTCGTGCGCCTCGATCCGCTCCATCCCGATCGCTTCGAGGTACTCGATCGCGGCCGCGAAGCCGATCCCCTGGGCGATCGAGGGCGTGCCCGCCTCGAACTTCCACGGGAGGTCCTCCCAGGTGGAGTCCTCGAAGGAGACCCGGCGGATCATGTCTCCGCCGTAGAGGTACGGCTGCATCTCGTCGAGGAGCGACTCGCGGCCGTACAGCGCCCCGATCCCGGTCGGTCCGCACATCTTGTGGCCCGAGAACGCGAGGAAGTCGACGTCGAGCGCTTTCACGTCGACGGGGCGGTTCGGGACCGACTGCGCGGCGTCGGCGAAGATCAGCGCGTCGTGGTCGTGCGCGAGGTCGGCCAGCTCGGCGATGGGGTTGATCGTCCCGAGCGCGTTCGAGACGTGGACGACGGAGACCATCTCGGTGTCGTCGTCGATCAGCTCCGCGGCGTGGTTCATGTCGAGGTATCCCTCGTCGGTGACCTCGACGAAGCGGACGTCGGCGCCGGTCCGCTTGCCGATCTGCTGCCAGGTGACGAGCGACGCGTGGTGTTCCATCTCCGAGAGGACGACGTTGTCGCCCGGACCGAGCTCTTCGAGCCCCCACGCGTACGCGACGAGGTTCATCGCCTCCGTAGTGTTCTTGGTGAAGATTATCTCCTCGCGGCCGTCGGCGCCCACGAAGTCGGCGACGGTGTCGTGCGCCTCCTCGTAGGCCACCGACGCCTCCTGGCTCAGCTGGTGGATCCCGCGGTGGACGTTGGCGTTGTAGCCGCGGTAGTAGTCCGCGATCGCGTCGACGACCGGGTCGGGGGTGTGCGACGTCGCCGCGTTGTCGAGGTAGACCAGCGGGGTGTCGTCGCCCGGTCCCTCACCCGGTGTCTCCGGGTCGCCGCCGACCTTCCGGTCGAGGATCGGGAAGTCGGCGCGGGCCGCTTCCACGTCGAACGGGTACTGTTCTTGAACTCCCATTGCCGGCTCTCAGGGCCCCGAGCACTAACACACCTTCGGTCCGGTACGTGTTGCCCGTATCGCGGACGTACTACGTGTGGATGGCCGGGTTCGGTTCGAGGCTCCGGACCCGCGTGAGCCACTTCGACTTCGTCCCCGATCGAGTATCAACAGTCGCCGACGCGGTAGCGACTTCCAAAGCCCCAGCCGCTCGGCTTACGGCGGTGTTTTCGCATCGGTCACGACCACACAAAGCCCCAACCGCGAGGCGGACGGCGGTGTTTTCCCATCGGTCACGACCACGCAAAGCCCCAACCGCGAGGCGGACGCACGCTCGCTGCGCGCTTCAGGTCGCTCGCTTCGCTCGCTCCTTCCAGTGCTTGCGTCGCCTGCGCCCGCCTCGCGGCTGCCCCTTTGCGTCCCACCCAGCACAGCCCCGCACCTCACGCCTCCCCAGCCTCGTCGAACCGGCGCGTCGACGCGCCGGTTCGACTCCCTCGCGCTCGGATTCGCGCCGCAAAGCGGCGCTCACCGGAGCGCGCCGACAGCCGGGACCCCGACCGCGGAAACGTCGTGGGTGGGAGGTCCCTGCGCTCGCCGAGACGGCCGAACTGGTGTGCTTTTGAACGCGGGGGGCCTCGGTTCGCGTATGACCGAGACGCTCACGCTCGCCACCCGCGGATCGGACCTCGCCGTGCGGCAGGCCGAGACCGTCCGCGAGGCGCTGTCCACCCGACGCCGCGACGTCGAACTCCGACGGGTGGAGACGCGTGGCGACCAGATATCCGACGAACTGATCCACCGGCTCGGCAAGACCGGCGCGTTCGTCCGCGCGGTCGACGAGGCGGTGCTGTCCGGCGACGCCGACCTCGCCGTCCACTCGCTGAAAGACGTCCCGACCGAGGGGATGGACGACGTGGTGATCGCCGGCCTCCCCGAGCGCGCCCCCTCCGGCGACGTGCTCGTCCAGCCCGACGGGCTCGGCCTCGAGGACCTCCCGGCCGGCGCCGTCGTCGGCACGGGCTCGCTCCGCCGGCAGGCGCAGATCCGGGCCGCGCGGTCGGACCTCGTCGTCGAGCCGATCCGCGGCAACGTCGACACCCGGCTGGAGAAGCTGCTCGCGCCCGGCCTTCAGGCCGAACACGAGCGCCGGCTGGTCGCCTCCGGCGAGGACCGGGCGCTGACCGCGGAGGCGGGCGGAACCGAGACCGAGGCCGATGCGGTCGACGACGGGAGCGCGGACGAGTCGTTCGACCGGACCGTCGAGGAGTGGTTCGACTCCCTCTCCGACCTGGAGCGCTCGGCGATGGAGCGGAAGGTCGACACGGAGTACGACGCGGTCGTCCTCGCGGAGGCCGGACTCCGCCGCTCGGACCTCTACTACGACGTCGAGACGACCCGGCTCCCCCGCGAGGAGTTCGTCCCCGCGGCCGGGCAGGGCGCCATCGCGGTGACCGCGGTCGACCCGGACGTGGTCGAGGCGGTCCGCTCCGCGGTCGACCACCCCCGGACCCGCGTGGCGGCCACCGTCGAGCGGACGGTCCTCGGCGAACTCAACGGCGGCTGCGTCGCCCCGATCGGCGTCTCCGCGCTCGTGCAGGGCGAACACGTCCACACGCGCGTCCGCGTGCTCTCGACGGACGGCACCGAGGAGGTGGCGGCCACGCGCGACCTGCCGATCCGATCGCACGCCGAGGCGGCCGAGCAGTTCGCGGCGGACCTGGCCGCCGAGGGCGCGGCGGACCTGATCGCGGCGGCCCGCGAGGAGGCGGATGCGACCGAGGGAACCCGCGAGGGCGCGACCGATGAGTGAGGACGCGGCCCCCGACGGGACGTCCGAGACACCCGAGACGACCCCCGGAACCGTCTACCTCGTCGGGTCCGGGCCGGGCGACCCCGACCTGCTGACGGTGAAGGCGGCGCGGCTGATCGAGTCGGCCGACGTCGTGCTCCACGACAAGCTCCCCGGCCCGGAGATCCTCGGCGAGATCCCCGAGGAAAAACGAGAGGACGTCGGCAAGCGCGCCGGCGGCGAGTGGACGCCCCAGGAGTACACGAACCGGCGGATGGTCGAGCTGGCTAGCGAGGGGAAGTCGGTCCTCCGGCTGAAAGGCGGCGACCCGTTCGTCTTCGGCCGCGGCGGCGAGGAGGCCGAACACCTCGCCGACGAGGGGATCCCCTTCGAGGTCGTCCCCGGCGTCACCTCCGCGATCGCGGGCCCCGCGGTCGCGGGGATCCCGGTGACGCACCGCGACCACGCCTCCTCGGTCTCGTTCGTCACGGGCCACGAGGACCCGACGAAAGACGAGTCCGCGGTCGACTGGGAGGCGCTCGCGGCCACCGGCGGTACCATCGTCGTGCTGATGGGCGTGGGGAAACTGCCAGGCTACACCGCGGCGCTCCGCGAGGCCGGGCTCGACGGCGACACCCCCGTCGCGCTGGTCGAGCGCGCCACCTGGCCCGACATGCGCGTGGCGACCGGGACCCTCGATACGATCGTCGACGCCCGCGACGAGGCGGGGATCGAACCGCCGGCGATCACCGTGATCGGCGACGTGGCGGCGACGCGAGACCGGGTGATCGCGTTTCTGAGGGACGCGTCTGTCGACGATCCGGATGGAGGTGACGCCGCGTGAGCGAGGAAGACCCCGATCGACGCCCTCGCGTCGCCGTCTTCCGCCCGGACGACGAGCGGATCGAGGCGGCCGAGACGCTGCTGACGTCGCTCGGGGCGGCACCGGTCGCGGACCCGATGCTGGCGGTCGAGCGACGGGCGCCGTCCCCGCTGACGCGCCGTACGTCGTGCTCACGAGCAAGACGGGCGTGGAGCTCGCGGCG
>NZ_WPCE01000098.1 GCF_009742825.1 Halorubrum sp. CBA1125 | reverse complement strand
CGTCGAGGCCGATCTCGACGTCGACCGGGCGGTCGGCGATGGCAACCTCGCGCTGGACGCCGAGCCAGCCGTCCCACGCGTCGTGTACAGAGGCCGACCGGTCGGTGTCGGCTCCCGTCCCCGCCGCGCCTGCGCTCGTGACGTCGACCCCCCGCGTCGAGTTGAGCAGGCTGGTCCGGCGGTCGAACACGTCCGCGATGGAGACGCCCTCGTCGTACCACGCCGCGGAGGTGCGGAAGCGGTCGGCGGCCGACTCGCGGCCGACCGGCGAGAGCAGGCCGGTCGAGACGGCCGGGTAGTTCGCGCGCCCGACGAAGATGGAGGGGGAGACGCTGCCGACCACGGCGTCGTCGGAGACGTGCTCCTCGAAGCGCCGCTCGAAGGAGTCGAGGTGGTCTAAGATTGCGTAGTCCTTCTCGGCGGCGAGCCGGCGGCGCTCGGCCCGCTCGTTCGCCTCGAACTCGATGAACTCGTCGAGCCGCATTCACCGGTAGATGGGTCCCGCACGGCTTGAACCTGCTGGCGCGACCGACCCGAACCGAGGCGGGACCGCCGGGCGTTCGGTGCGGGCAAGGGTGAAGGCCGTACCGGCCCAAGATCCGGGTATGATCCCCCCGATCGCGCGACGGTTCGTCGCCGGCGAGACGGTCCCGGTGGCGCTGGAGCACGTCCGCGCGTGCAACGAGGACGGCCTCAGGGTCATCTTGAACCGCCTGGGCGAGCACTACGACGACCCCGACGACGCTCGCGCGGACACGGAGGCGTACCTCGACCTGCTCGACGACATCGCCGCCGCCGGGCTCGACGCCTGCGTGTCGGTGAAGCCGAGCCAGTTGGGGCTCGACGTCTCCGACGACCTGTTCGCGGAGCACTACCGCGAGATCGTCGCTCACGCCCACGACCTGGACGCGTTCGTCTGGTGTGACATGGAGGACGCCGATACCACGGACGCGACCCTCGACGCCTTCGCGTCGATCGCCGCGGACTACCCCTGGCGCGTCGGCCAGTGTCTCCAGTCGAACCTCAGGCGGACGCGCGAGGACCTCGACCGGCTCGTCGACGTACCGGGGGCGATCCGGCTGGTGAAGGGCGCGTACGACGAGCCGCCCGCGATCGCGTACACGGACAAGGCCCGGGTCGACGAGGCCTACCGCGAGGATCTCCGGCTCCTGTTCGAGCGACGCGATCGCGGGATCGCCGTCGGGAGCCACGACCCCGCGATGATCGCGCTCGCGGACCGGCTCGCGCGCGAGCACGACGCCGACTACGAGGTGCAGATGCTGATGGGCGTCCGCGAGGCGGCTCAGCGCGACCTCGCCGCGCAGGGCGTCGACGTCGCCCAGTACACCCCCTACGGCGACAAGTGGCTCTCGTACTTCTCCCGGCGCGTCCGCGAGCGCAGAGAGAACCTGGCGTTCGCGGCGCGGGCGATCGTCGGGCGGTGACACGCCGGCCCCCGTCGGCCGGTGAGACGCGCGGGCGGTCGACCGGCGATGACGCCGGGCGCGTAGAAGGCCTCTTAAGGGCCGCCGCCGCATATCCACTCGACAGATGTCCACGTGGAAACGCGACTTCGCCAGCGGGCTCATCGTGCTGGCGCCCCTCCTCGTCCTCCTCCTCGTCCTCCAGTGGATCTACCGCTACATCGCGTCGATCCCGCTCATCGAGGGGCTCCAGCCGGCGATCATCCCCGCCCCGCTGGAGCCGATCTCGCGGGTGGTCATCGCGCTCGCCGTGTTCTCGACGGTCGTCCTCGCGGTCGGCTACTTCATGCGGACGACCCTCGGCCGGCTGGCGGAGTCGGCCGTCGACGGCGCGATAAACCGGATCCCCGCGCTGCGCGTGGTGTACAACGCCTCCAAGCTCGCGATCGAGACCGCCGTCTCCGGCACCGACGACCTCCAGAGCCCGGTGTACCTCGAGACGTGGCCCGGGATCCGGATGACCGCGTTCCGTACCGGGAAGAAGACGCGGGACGGCAAGGTGGTGCTGTTCATGCCGACCGCGCCGAACATCACGACGGGGTTCGTCATCGAGGTCGACCCGGAGAAGGTCGAAGAGACCGGCGAGACGGTCGAGGAAGGGATGACGCGAGTCCTCTCGGCCGGCTTCGCCGAGTCCGCCCACCAGGTCCCCGTCGAGGAGGAACGTCCACCGGACGCCGCCGAGCGATCCGGCGGCGTCACCGGCGTCCGGACCGACGGGACCCCCGGGAACGAGGACCGGTCGACCGCTCGGGGAACGGGGTCGTCGTCGGCGGAGTCGGAGTAGTCACAGGTAGGTGAACCACTCGTCGTGCTCGTCGGTGCGGCGCTCGATGAGGTCGAAGAAGGCGTCCTGTAGCTCCTCGGTGACCGGCCCGCGGGTGCCCGCGCCGATCTGGGTGTCGTCGACGGAGCGGATCGGGGTCACCTCGGCGGCGGAGCCTGTGAAGAACAGCTCGTCGGCGGTGTACAGCTGTCCGCGGGAGATGATCGCCTCGTCGTGGACCTGGTAGCCGCGCTCCTCGGCGAGGGTGATGACGGTGTCGCGGGTGATCCCTTCGAGGATGGACTGGGCGGGTCCGGTCGTGTATATCTCCCCGTCGTTCACCATGAAGATGTTCTCGCCGGGGCCCTCGGCGACGTTCCCCTCCTTGTTCAAGACGATCGCCTCGACGTACCCGTTCCGGCGCGCCTCCTCGCCAGCGAGCATCGAGTTGACGTACAGCCCGGTCGTCTTCACGTTCGTGGGGATCTGTGAGGACGCGTGTTTCCGCCAGGAGGAGACCATCACGTCGACGCCGTCGTTGAGCGCCTCCTCCCCGAGGTACGCGCCCCAGGGCCACGCCGCGATCGCGACGTCGGTCGGGCAGTCGGCGGGCGAGACGCCGAGCGAGTCGTACCCGTAGTAGGCGATCGGTCGGATGTAACAGGATTCGAGGTCCTGACGGTCGAGGAGTTCGATCGTGGCCTCGGTGAGCTCCTCGCGCGAGTGGTCGATGTCGAGGTCGTACAGCTTCGCGGAGTCGAACAGCCGGTCGAGGTGCTCTTCCCACCGGAAGATCGCCGGTCCCTCCTCGGTGTCGTAACAGCGGACGCCCTCGAACACGCCGCTTCCGTAGTGGAGCGCGTGGGTCAGAACGTGGATGGTCGCGTCCTCCCAGTCGAGGAACTCCCCGTTCTTCCAGATCGTGTCGACCTCCATCTCGTCGAATCCCATACCCCACCGGTCGTGACCTCTCGGCTTAAATTTGTGAGATACGCTCCCTCGGTTTCCGGTTCGAGAGCACTGCGGTGGGCGGCGCGACGAATCGTCGATCGTCTCTGGAATCGACCGTGAGGTGAGTTTACGCCCGTCAGCCATCCGCGAACAGCCCGTCGACGACCGTCTCGATCAGGGCGTCTTCGACCGCCTCGTACGCCACCGTCGGAAGGAGCGGCGTCCCCTGCGCCTGCGTGACGAACAGCAGCGACCGCAACACCCCGCGCACGACATCGGGGTCGTCGAGAGAGACGTCGTCGCGGGCGACCCACTCGTCCGGCTGCGGGAGCATCTTCCCGATCTCGCCGGGGTCCGCCGTCTCGTGTTCGGTCCCGTCCAGCTGCGCTTCGACCAGCCGGATCTCGCCCTCGACGAACAGCCGCGACGTGAGTGGACTCGACCGAACCTGCGAGAACATCGTCCGCAGGATCGTCTCGGCCTCCTCGCGGGCCGTCTCCGCCCCGGCGAGTTCGGCCTCCAGCCGCTCGAAGATCCGATCGCGTTCCACCAGCAGCACTTCGAGGTACAGCGCCTCTTTCGAGTCGAAGAACTGGTAGAACGTGCTCGTTCCGATCCCGACCGCGTCCGTCACGTCGCTCACGCGCGTGCGATCGAAGCCGAACTCGGCGAACAGCTCGTGTCCCGCCTCGATCAGCTCCGCGCGGATGCGCTCGCGGTCCTCGTCCGTGAAGCGCGTCACGCTACCGCCTCCAGCACGACCGCGACGCGCCGGTTTCTCGGTTCCATACCTGCTTTGCGATTCGAAGAAAGAAACGTTTATTGATTCGTGAACCGAGACAGAGATGTGCAACGAGTCACCCGCCCGCCGTCGGATCGCATCCCTCCAGCCGATCGTCGGACGACCGGTACTCGCGGTGAGACCGCCGATTCCCGCGATATCCGAGACTCCGTCATTCTCGCGGAGGCGTAGCGCATGCGAACGCGTCCCCTGTCCGCGATTCTTCTGGGGGTCCTGCTGATCGCGAGCGGCGTCGGCGCCGGCGCCGTCGGGGCGGAGCTGGCCGGCGGACAGTCCGCCGCCGCGATCGGCACATCGGTCGAGGACGGCGCCGCGACGCCGCCGGCACAGACATCCAACGTCGGCGGCTCGCCCGACCTCGGCGTATACGTGTCGAACCCCAACCTCGTCCCCGGTCGGACGAACCAGGTGGAACTGACGATCGCCAACGACGGGAACCTGCGGTTCGGCGACCCCGCGAACAGCGACATCGTCACCACCGCGCGCAACGTCCGCGTCAAGGCCGAGGCCAGCGGCCCGATTTCCGTCGAATCCGGCGAGACGGCGATCGGCGGCGTGACGACGACAACGCCGGGCCAGGTTCCGGTGAGCCTCAACGTGCCGGACGACGTCGAACCCGGCACCTACTCGCTCGACCTCGACATCACCTACACGTACATCTCCTCGGGCGAGGATCGGACCGTGACGATCCCGCGCGAGGTCGACCTGCGCGTCCGCGAGGCGCCCGCTTCCAGGTCGTCGACGTTGAGAGCGACACCCAGGTCGGCGACACCGGCACCGTCGAGGCGACGATCGAGAACGTCGGCGCGGAGCCGGCCCGCGACGCCGACGTGACCTTCGGGACCCAGAGTGACAGCGTCACCGTGAGCGGAGGCCAGTCGGACACGGTCCGGATCGAGGAACTCGGCCCCGGCGAGACTGCGACCGTCGCCTACGACGTGGGCGTCGCGTCCGACCTCCCGGTCCAGCAGTACACGCTCTCCGGCTCCGTGCAGTTCGCGGACCCCGACGGGATCGCCCGGACCGACGAGGGGCTCTCGCTCGGCGTCCTCCCGCTCGCCGAACAGGAGTTCGCGCTCACCGACGTGGAGTCGACCCTCCGCGTCGCCGAGGACGGCGAGCTGGTCGGCACCGTGCGCAACGACGGTCCCGTGCCGGCCCAAAGCGTCGTCGTGCAGTACGCGGGCGAGGACCCCAACGTGCTCCCGTCGGAGCGCTCGACCGCCGTGGGCACCCTCGACCCCGGCGAGAGCGCGACCTTTTCGCTGCCCGTCGCGATCGGCGGCGGCGCCGAGGCCGGGTTGCGCTCGCTCGACATGGCAGTCCAGTACCGCAACGACGAGGGCGAGACCAGGGCGTTCGAGGAGCTGGCCGTGACCGCCGAGGTCGCTCCCGAGCGGGACCGCTTCGACGTCGCGGTCCAGAACCGCACCATCCAGGCGGGCGGGACCCGCACCGTCGACGTCGCGGTGACCAACAACCTGAACGAGACCGCGAGCGACGTCGAGGCGCGGCTGTTCGCCGACGACCCGCTCGACACCGGTGCCACCGACACGGGGTACGTCCAGTCGATCGGCCCCGGCGAGACCACGACGATGACCTTCGAGCTGACCACGACCGCCTCCGCGACCGCGGGGAGCACCTACCCGGTCTCGTTCGACTTCCGGTACGACGACGCCGACGGCGACAGCCAGCTCACCGACACCTACCGCGTCCCGATCGACGTGACCGAAAGCGAGGACGGCGGGCTGCCGCTGCCCGTCATCGTCGTCGCGCTCCTCGTCGTCGCGACGGGAGCGCTCGCCGTCTACCGGAGGCGGCAGTAGTCGATGTCGGCCGGCGAGCGGATCGAGGCGGGCGCGCGGCGGCTCAACGACGCCATCGTCGACAGTCCCCGGCGCGTCATCGTCGCGTTCCTCGTCCTCACGCTGGTGTTCGCCGGCGGAATGGGGCTCGTCAGCACGGACACCGAAGCCACCGACTCGTTCACCGAGGGGCTCGAAGAGCAGGAGGCGCTCGAAGCGATAAACGAAGAATTTGAAGACCCGTTCCAGCCCGACGGCGAGTCGACACAGCTCATCCACACGGGCGGAAACGTCCTCACGAAGGAGGCGCTCGAGCGGGAGCTCCGGCTGCTCGAAGAGATCGAACGGCGCGACGACCTCCGGGTGGCCTCGGCGACCGGTCCCGCCACGGTCGTCGCCCAGACGATCGACCCCTCGGCGACGACGATAGCCGAGCAGCGGCGCGTCATCGAGCGAGCCAGCGACGCGCAGGTGCGACGGACGGTCCGCGAGCTGGCGGACACAGAGCGGTTCTCCAGGTCGCTCTCGACCGACTTCAACCCGACGAGCGCGAGCGCCTCGGCGTCGATCACGGTGGTGAGACACGACGTGCCGCCCGGCTTCTCCAGCGCCGACCGCCAGGATATCCAGACGACGATCCAGACGCTCGCCGACGACCGTCCCGTCGACATCCGGGCGTTCGGATCCGGGATCATCAACGCGGAGACCGCGACCGTCATCGGCGACTCGCTGACGCTCGTGATGCCCGTGGTCGTGCTGTTGTTGCTCCTGTTCCTCGTCGTCGCCTACCGAGACCCGATCGACCTGGCGCTCGGGCTCTTGTCCCTGCTGATGACCATCATCTGGACGTTCGGCTTCCTCGGGCTCTCCGGGATCCCGTTCAGCCAGCAGCTCATCGCCGTGCCCGTGCTGCTGCTCGCGGTCGGCGTCGACTTCGGGATCCACATCATCAACCGCTTCCGCGAGGAGACCGTCGCGGGCTACGAGCCCGTCGAGGCGATGCGGGAGGCGAACAACCAGCTGATGATCGCCTTCGTCATCGTCACGGCGACCACGGTCTTCGGGTTCGGCGCGAACGTCATCTCGGACCTCGGCCCGATCAGCGACCTCGGGCTCGCCTCGGCGATCGGGATCGTGTTCACCTTCCTGATCTTCGGGCTGTTCCTCCCGGCGGCGAAGCTGGAGGTCGACAAGCTGCGTGACGCCTACGGCGTCCCCGAGTTCAACTCCGCACCGATCGCCTCCGAGGACTCGGCGATCGGCCGGGTTCTGACGTTCCCGACCCAGCTCAGCCGGTACGTCCCGGTCGCGCTCGTCGTCCTCCTGCTCGTCACCGGCGGCATGGCGGCGGCGTACGGCAGCGGCGTCGACACCTCCTTCGAGACGGAGGACTTCCTCCCGCCCGAAGAGCAGCCGGACTACGTGACCGGACTCCCGGAGCCGTTCGCGCCGAGCGAGTACACCGTCACGGAGACGCTCAACATCTTGGAGGACCGCTTCGCTACGAACCAGGACCAGTCCGTGACGTTGTACGTCCGAGGGAACTTCGAGGAGGGCCACGCGCTGGAGGCGCTCGCGGACCCGAACGACGACCCGCCGGGCGCGCTCGCGGTGGGTGAGGGCGGGAGCGCTCGGCCGACGAGCATCGTCACGGTGATCCGGTCACACGCCCGGGAGAACCCGGAGTTCGCCGACCTCGTTGCACGCAACGACGTCGACGACGACGGGATCCCGGACCGCAACCTCGACCGGATCTACGACGTCCTGTTCGCCTCGTCGGCCGGCGACCGCGCCGAGCAGTACCTCACGCCGGACCGGCGGAGCGCGCAGGTCGACTACGCGATCGACGCGGACGCCTCGCAGGGCGAAGCGGCGGTCGATACCGACCAGTTCGCCGAGGAGTTCCGGTTCGAGACGACGGCGACCGGCCAGATCGTGGTCTTCGACGCGGTGACGGAGGTCATCTTCCAGTCCGCGATTCAGGGGCTGATCCTCGCGGTGGGGCTGACCGGGGTGTTCCTCGTCGTGGCGTACGCCGTCTTGGAGCATAAGCCCCTTCTCGGGATCGTGAACGTCTTCCCGATCCTCATCGCGATCGCCTTCCTGCTCGGGACGATGCGGGTCCTCGGGATCTCGCTCAACGCCCTCACCGCGACGATCCTCTCTATCGCTATCGGCCTCGGGATCGCCTACTCCGTGCACGCGACCCACCGGTTCATCGACGAGTTCGACGAGGACACCGACGCGTACGAGGCGATGGTCGTGACGTTCGCCGGCACGGGCGGCGCCCTGCTCGGCAGTATGCTCACCACCTCGCTCGGGACGGGCGCGCTCGCGCTCGCTATCACGCCCGTGCTCGGGAACTTCGGCCTGTTGATGGCACTGAGCGTGGTGTACTCGTTCGCGTGTACCGTGATCGCGCTCCCGCCGGCCATCCTGCTGTGGGAGCGATATCGGGGCGCACAGACGTCGCTTCCGACGCCGACGCTCGGCTGACGGAGCCGACGACGCGACCGGTCTCTGCTTTCGCGTCGTCTACAGCGGCTCCGCACGACGGACGGCGATCTCGAGGTCGAACTCGGCGGGGTCGGTCGAGCCGTTGGCGTCGGCGTCCGCGTCGTACCGGATCACGATATCGTCGAACGTGCGGGTGTTCGTCGCGAAGCCCTCGAACTCCCGCTCGACGTACGTGCGCCCGACCGCGGTCCGCTCGTCGACCCGCGGCGGGTGGTACGTCCGGTCGTCCTCGGGCGGTTCGTAGAAGGCGTCGACGCGGAGTTCGAGGGTCCCGTAGGTCCGATCGCCCGTGTTGCGTACGACGACGTCGGCCACGATCTGCGAGCGGTCGAACGATTCGACGATCCGGTTGATCGACACGGCCTCGACGGCGATCCCGGCGGGATCGGCAAACTCCCCGTCCTCGTCGGCCTGCGCCGCTTCCTCGCCCGCGTCGTCCTCGTCGGTCGGCTGGACACCCGACGCGTCCTGCTGGCTGACGGACGCGTCGGCGTCCTCGCCCGGGTCCACCAGGCACCCGCCGAGCGCGACGGGGACGGCTGCGGCGAGTAACCGTCGCCGCGAGCGAGACCGAGTCATGCGGGACCCCCAGGCGGTGAGGACGACGGGAACGAGAGGCGTTCGCCCGGCCGACGGCTCCGATCCATCGTCCCGTCGGTTTCGTGCCCGCCGTCATGAATCCTTCCCACGCGGGTCCGGTCGTTCAAGCGGTGACCCACGCGTCGGCGAGCCGTCCCTGCCAGTTGGGGCGTTCCTCCCACGCGTCGCCGGAGAAGCCGGTCGCGAGGAGGAACTCGCCGGCCTGCAGGACGTACCCGTACTGCACGCCGGGGAACTCGTCGAGTCCAGTCCGGTCGCTGCCCTCCTCTCGGTGGTAGTACCGGTGCCACTCGAGCGCGTCGTCGGCCGCGTCGACGTCCGGGAGGAGCGGCTCGCGGCCCTCGGTCGCGCCGGCCTCCAGCACCGCGGTGAGGCGGGCGGTCGCCGTCCGGACGTCGGCGTACCGCTGCACGTGCAGCGGCGTTCCGTCGAGTTCGTCCGGCGGACCGCGGAACGCGTCGGTTCGGCTGTCGGCGGGCTCCGGCCGGGGCGCGAAGGCGACGAACAGTTCCTCGGTGCGCCCGTCCGACCGGAGGACGGGGCCGAGGCGCTCGCGGATCGACTCCCGGCGCGCCTCGGGGAGCGGGTCGGCGGTGAATTCCGGCGGGAACGTCTCGTCGTCGTCCGGGTACGGTTCGTGTGCGAGCGTCGCGAATCGTCGGCGGCTGGGGACGGCGAGCTCGACGAGGACGTCGTCGGGATCGCCGGGCGCCAGCCGATCGAGCAGCCGGTTGTGGATCGGGTCCCGCGAGAACGTTCCGGCCACGTATATCGGGGTCCGGATGCGCGAGAACGACCCGTGCATCCGGTCGAGCTCCTCGACGAACCGGTCGGCGTCGTTCCGGCGGGCGGACCTGGTGAGCGCCGGGACGTGGCGGTCGGTCCGCTCCCGCAGCAGGTCGTGCGGGTAGAAGTGAGGTTCGAGCGCCTCCGCGGCCCGATCTGCGGCGGCGTAGCCGGCGGATTCGAGCCGGGCGGCCATCTCGGTCGTCGGGTCCGTGGGCTCGTGGATCCGTTCGCGGACGGCGGTCACCGCCTCGAGCACGTCGCCGGTCGCGTCGAGGTACACGTCGATGGCCGCCTCGTAGGTCGACGCGAACCAGACGGCGTCGTCGACGACGGCCCGCGTCGCATCTGCGAGCGCCGGGTTCGGGACGGGCACCTCCTCGTCGTCCTCGTCCGGCGGCTCGTCCGGGGCGTCGTCGCCGTCGCCGCCGTCGGCTCCGTCGTCGGCGTCGGGCCCGTCATCGGGATCGGACTCGTCGGGGTACGTGACCCCGTCGACGCCGAGACAGCCCGCGAGGCCGACGGCGACGCTCCCCGCCGCGAGGAGGTCGCGTCGTGTCCGCTGCATGCGAGTCCGTCGGACCGGGAGGAACTTAAACTGGGTCCCATTCGGAGCCGTCTAGTCGCCGCGTTCCTCCTCGGCGTCGACGAAGTCGAAGTCGTGGTCGGCGACCGCGGTGACGTCGTCCGCCTCGGTCGCTTCACTCGCATCGATCGGCTCGTCCGTCTCGTCCGCCGTCGCTGTCTCCTCGTTCCCGTCCGTCCTGATCTCCTCGTCGGTCTCACCGACCGCGTCCGTCTCGCTGGTCTCCTCGACCGCGTCCGGCTTGCTCGCTTCACCGATCTCGTCGGTTCCGTCGGTTCCGTCGGTTCCGTCGGCTCCGTCGGTCCCGTCGGCGTCGTCCAGCGCGGCGAGCGCCCGGTCCTGGATCTCCTCGATCCGGGGGACGGCCGTCACGTTCGAGAGCAACACGGTCGCGGTGACCGAGTTCGCGTCCGGGACCGGCTCGTCGCCGGCGAGCACCTCGACCGTCTCCGTCTCTTCTTCGAGGAGGTACCGGCCGGTCTCGAACCCCTTCCGGGAGATGACGTCGGGCGGCCCGGAGAGGATCACCAGCACGCGGTCGGTCGCGGTGACGTCGCACGGCAGCGTCAGATCCGACTCGAGGGCCCGACGAACGAGCCGCTTTATCGTCGCCGCGTCGGTCGACGGGGAGTCGGACTCCTCGGCGAGTCCGAAGAGCCGCAGCAGTCGGGCGATCACGCCGTCGTCGTCCGACTCGATCGCGTGCGTCTCGTAGCCGATCGAGGCGATCCCGCCGACCTCCAGCGTGCGC
>NZ_WPCE01000255.1 GCF_009742825.1 Halorubrum sp. CBA1125 | reverse complement strand
ACGCCTCGCCGGCGAGGCGTCGAGCCCGGCGAGCGCGCGATCGACCCCGTCGTGCTCGGCCGGGACGATCCCGACGTTCTCTCGGTCGCGGACGGGTACGGCGCCTCCGGCGCGCGCGACGCCGACTTCGACGCCGTGCGCGCGGAGACCCGCGAGGCCGGCAAGCTGTTCGGGATCCACGCCGGCGAGCGCGACGCCGACGACATCAACGCCGCGATGGACCTCGACCCCGACTTCCTCGTCCACATGGTCCACGCCGAGCCGATCCACCTCGACCGGCTCGAGGACCGCGGGACGCCCGTCGTCGTCTGTCCGCGGTCGAACCTCGTGACGAACGTGGGCGTGCCGCCGATCCGCGGGCTGGCCGACCGCACGACGGTCGCGCTCGGCACCGACAACGTCATGCTCGACTCGCCCTCGATGTTCCGCGAGATGGAGTTCGCCGCGAAGCTCTCGGACCTCCCCGCCCGCGAGGTGCTCCGGATGGCGACGGTCAACGGCGCCGAGATCGCCGGACTGAACCGCGGCGTGATCGAGACGGGGCGGGACGCCGACCTCCTCGTGTTGGACGGCAACTCCGACAACCTCGCCGGGGCGCGCGGCCTCGTCCGGGCGATCGTCAGACGCGCCGGCGCCGCCGACGTCTCCCGGCTCGTGCTCGACGGCGACGTGGTCGTCTCGAACGGCTGAACGAACCGCACGGATCCGGGTCCGTCCGACGCCTACTCCTCGCGGTCGCGCGTCGGCAGGTCGGGCTCGAAATCGACCGCCTCGACCGCCATCTCGAGGACCGCGTCGACGTTCTCGTCTTCGGTGACGCTCATCGTCGCGTCCACCGCCTCGGCCCGCACCGCGTCGAACCGATCGTGTTTGTTCGCCACCGTGAGCAGCGGCACGTCCTCGCCGAACAGCTCGTGCACCTCCGCGCGGAGTTCGAGCTGGACGTCGAGCGGGTACCCGCAGTCGCCGGAGGGGTCGAGCACGAAGACGACGACGTCGGCGAGGTGTTCCAGGGCGCTCACCGCCTGCCGCTCGATGTCGTTGCGCTCGTCGCCGGCCGGTCGAGCAGCCCCGGCGTGTCGACGATCTGGTACCGGACGTGGTTCCGTTCGAAGTGACCGATCTGCACTCCCTTCGTGGTGAACGGGTACTCGGCGATCTCGTTGGACGCCCGGGTGACGCGGTTGACGAACGCCGACTTGCCGACGTTCGGGTAGCCGGCGACCACGATGGCGGGTTCGTCGGGCCGGACGTCGGGCAGGATCTTCAGCTGGTCGCGGGAATCGCCGATGTACCGCAGGTCGTCGCTTATCTGGTCCATCACGTCCGCCATGCGCGCGAACGCCTGCTTGCGGTGCTTCCGGGCGCCGTCGACGTCGGCGTTGCGGATCTTCGTCGTGTACTCGTCGCGGAGGTCCTCGATCTGCCGGCTGGCCCACATCACCTGCGAGAGCGCCTGTCGGAGCCGGTCGACGTCGATGATGGCGTCGGCGAGCTCGTAGTAGAACGGGTCGACGTCGAACCCGAAGTCGGGCCAGGAGACGACGACGTTCTCTAAGTTGTCCGAGAGCACGTTACCGGCCGTCCGCAGCATCGACTCCTGCGCCTCGTGGCCGCGCTTGGCCCGCCCCGCGCGCGACGCCCGCGAGAACGCCTTGTCGACGAGTTCCTCCGACCGGGGGGTCGTCGGGAGGCCCTCAAATATCATGTTGTCCGGAGTTGACCGCCGACGCGTATAAGACCGTCCGTTCGGGGACCCCCACGACACCGCGACGCACGGGAGCGCGACGGTTCCGGCCGGAGACGGGCGACGCCGCCGGCGTCGGAGACGAACGATCGTTATATTTTTGATGCATATTTCGAGATATATTTATGCTTCAAAAGAATATATTCGGGCGTGACGCGATCGTTCACGCCAACGACGGTCGACGACCTCGATCCGGACCGCCGCCCGAGCCTCGCGGCGGCGCTGGTTCCGGTCCTCGCCGTTGTCGCGTTCCTCGGTATCGGATCGGCCGTGTTGGGGCTGGACCCGCACGCGCCGCTCCTGTGGAGCATCGCCTTCGTCGGCGGGTTCGGCCTGTGGCTCGGCTACGACTGGGAGGACCTCTACGACGGTATCGCCAACGGGCTCGTGATGGGGTTACAGGCGCTTCTCATCATCTTCACCATCTACGGGCTGATCGCGACGTGGGTGAGCGCCGGCACCATCCCCGGGCTCATGTACTACGGGCTCGAGACGCTCACCCCGACGACGTTCCTCCCGGCGGCCGCCGTCGTCGCCGCGGTCGTCGCGTTCGCCATCGGCTCCTCGTGGACCACGGTGGGCACGCTCGGCGTGGCCTTCGTCGGCATCGGCGCCGGCCTCGGCGTCCCCGCGCCGATGACGGTCGGGGCCGTCCTCTCGGGCGCGTACGCGGGAGACAAGCAGTCCCCGCTCTCGGACACGACGAACCTCGCCGCGGGGGTCACCAACACCGACCTGTACGCGCACATCCACCGGATGCGGGTCGGTACCGTCGCCGCGTTCGGGCTCGCGGTGCTCGGCTTCGCCGCGCTCGGGCTCCGCGCGAGCGGCGCGATCCCGGCGGGCCGGATCGCGGCGATCCAGGGCGCGCTCGTCGAGTCGTACGCGATCACGCTGGTCGCGTTCGTCCCGCTCGCCGTCACCTTCGGGCTGGCGCTGCGCGGGTACCCCGCGCTGCCGACGCTCGTCGCCGGCGTGTTCGCGGGCGTCCTCACGACGGTGTTCGCGCAGGGAACCGGGTTCGTCGATGCCTGGGACGCGTTCATGTACGGGACCGCGCCGGCGTCCGGCTCGGAGCTGGTGAACGAGCTGCTCGCCACCGGCGGGGTGACGGGCTCGGCGTGGACGATCACGGTCGTCGTCGCCGCGCTGTCGCTCGGCGGCATCTTAGAGCGGACCGGCGTGCTGGCGGTGCTCGCCCACGGGTTCACCTCGGCGGTCCGGGGCCCCGGGGCCCTCGTCGCCGGAACCGGCGTCTCGGCCATCGCGATCAACGCGCTCACCGCCCAGCAGTACATGAGCATCGTGCTCCCGAGCGTCACGCTCCGGAACACCTACGAGGAGTTCGGGCTCGACAGCGACCAGCTCTCCCGGGCGGTCGAGGCCGCCGGCACGCCCACCGGCGCGCTGTTCCCGTGGCACGCCGGCGCCGTCTACATGACGAGCGTCACCGGCGTGCCGACCCTGGAGTACGCGCCCTACTACCTGTTCGCGTTCCTCTCCCCGCTCGCGCTGCTCGTCGTCGCGGCGACCGGGTACTCGCTGGAGTCGTCGCCGACGGCGGCCGCCGGCGGGACGCCGGGGG
>NZ_WPCE01000372.1 GCF_009742825.1 Halorubrum sp. CBA1125 | reverse complement strand
GGGGGGATTCTCGGCGACTGAGGCCGGTTCGGCTCGCGGAACGGAGGTGCGGCTCCCCCGGTGCGTTCGACGCACGGCGGTCGGCCGGGCTCCGCGACCCTACTCGATCCGCCGGTCGCGGAACGCCCGGATCACGTCCTGACGGGCGATGATCCCGACGATCCGTCCGTCCTCGTCCACGACCGGCACGCGGTTGATGTCCGGGTCGTCGCCGACCAGCAGGTCCAGCACCTCGTCGACGTCGGCGTCGGGCGTAACCGTCGCGACGTCGGTGCTCATCACGTCCGAGATCGGTCTGTCGGCGTTGCGGATCAGGTCGACGCCGAGGTCGATGTCGGCCCACGGCGGCTTCACCTGGTAGGTGAGCGTGTCGACGAACGGCGGGAGCCCGATCGGGATCCACAGCGTCTCGTCTTCGGGCTCGAACAGGTCGACGAGGTCGGACTCCGTGACGACTCCGACCACCCGGTCGTCCTCGTCGACGACGGGGAACCCGCTGAACGGGTACCGGGCGAACCGCTTGAACACGTCGGCGACGTCGTCGTCCGGGGCGACCGTCTTCACGTCGGACTCCATCAGGTCACGGGCCTTCATACGACGGTCGTCGCGTCGGTCGGCCGTAGGCGTTTCGGCTGTCCGAGACGCGTGGCGTTTCGCTGTCCGGGACGCGCGGTTCGTGAGAGGCGTTCGACCAGCCGGAACGCACGTTCGCGGCGAGAAAGCGGCGTCACGACAGAATAGGAGTGGCCGGGGTGGGCTCCGAACCCACGATCTCCGCATGTCCCAGGTCCGAGGCTCGGCGGAGCCACGGGAAGGACGCGGACGCTTCCAAGGCGTCACCGCACCGAATCTCTGAACCCTATGAGTGCGGCGCTATGTCCAGCTAAGCCACCCGGCCTCACCACTCCGTACCGTGATGAGACCCTTTAACCTTCCCATCCGTCGGAGGGTTGTGAGTCGATCGCAGAGCGTATGGGACGATCGTCTCGGTGGAACCGGATCGCTCGATACGACGTAGTTGCCGACGCGAAGACCACCGCTTAAGCGACGACCGCTCGGTTATAGACGGTTGCTGGAGGATCGATATGAGAACACTGCTAAAGCCCCAGCCGTGAGTCCTCGCGGCAGCGTGGCGCTACGCGCCACGGGCACCGGCGGCGTTGCCGCCGGC
>NZ_WPCE01000238.1 GCF_009742825.1 Halorubrum sp. CBA1125 | reverse complement strand
GTGTCGATGCCCAGTTCGTCAGCGACAGCGTTGGGCGACGCTCCGTGGGAGTCGCCAGTCCAGCATCGCCACTTCGATTCCCAGATCGTGGAGGGCGTCGACGACGCGGAAACTCTCTTCACGGATTACGTCGGCCATCGCGAACGCGGCGATCAACTCACTGTCACGAACGAGATACACCACCGTTTGAGCGTTCTGTCCCGCCTCGTCAGCGAAGCGCTGGAGATGGGCGGGGATCTCGCTATCGAGCTGGGTCAACAGGTTCGGCCCACCGACGTACACCTCGTTTCCATCGACGTTTGCGCGAACCCCTCGCCCTTTGATCGCCTCGAAGGCGGTCGCGTCGGGAGTAGTTAGGTCTCGCTCGTCGGCGGCCTCGCGAATCGCTCGCGCGATCATGTGTTCGGAGTCACTCTCGACGGCTGCCGCCAGCCCGAGCGCGTCGTCCTCGTCGACGCCGTTGACGGTCGCCATATCCACGACGCCGTGTTCGCCCTCGGTAAGCGTCCCTGTCTTGTCGAAGATGATCGCGTCCAGATTCCGTGCGTCTTCCATCGCGATGCGGTCGCGAACGAGCATCCCGTTGCGAGCGGCGAGCGACGTGTTGATCGCGACGACCAGCGGAATGGCGAGCCCGAGGGCGTGCGGGCAGGCGATGACGAGCACCGTCACGACTCGCTCGATGACGGTCGCGTCGAACGAGACCGCGACGGTCCACGCAATCGCCGTCACGACTGCCGCCCCGAGCGCGACGTAGAACAGCCAGCCTGCCGCCCGGTCGGCCAGTACCTGCGTCTTGGACTTGCTCTGCTGGGCTTCCTCGACGAGACGCATGATGCCCGCCAGCGTCGTCTCCTCGCCCGTCGCGCCAACACGGACGCGGAGACTACCATCGCCGTTGATGGTGCCGCCGATGACCTCGTCGCCAGGCTCCTTCGAGACGGGCTTGGACTCGCCAGTGATCATCGACTCGTTGACGTCCGAATCACCTTCCTCGACGGTGCCGTCAGCAGGGACACTTGCGCCCGGCCGGACGAGCACGAGATCGCCTTCCGAGAGCTCCCTGACGGGAACCTCCTCGGTTTCTCCGTCGTCGGTAATACGCTCGGCGGTGTCTGGCATCAGTTTCGCCAGTTCGTCGACCGCGCTGGAGGCCCGCCGGACCGACCGCATCTCGATCCAGTGGCCCAGCAGCATGATGTCGATCAGCGTGACGAGTTCCCAGAAAAACGCAGACTGCGTCGGGAAGACCACGCTCGCGAGACTGTAGACGAACGCGACGGTGATCGCCATCGAGATCAACGTCATCATCCCCGGCGACCGGTCTTTCAGCTCCGGCACCGCCATCTGGAGGAACGGCATCCCACCGTACGCGAAGACGATGACCGCGAAGACGGGGTTGATCCACTCGCTGCCCGGGAACGCGGGGACGGAGAACCCGAGCCACTCCTGCAGCATTTCGCTGTATAGCAGGACTGGGATCGACAGGAGCGTCGAGACGAAGAAGCGCCGGCGGAACATCTGCTCGTGGCCCTCGTGCATCCCGCCATGCCCCTCACCGTGGCCCTCATGGGAACCGTGGTCGTGTCCTTCGCCCTCGTGTCCAGCGTGCTCGTGCTGCTCGTCGAGCACCGTCTCACTCTCCGCAGCAGGGTGTGCCTCTTCTTCCAGTAGCTCCTGTTCTACCCGCTGCTCGTCCGACTCGGCGTCCGATTCATCCTGCTCGCCGTGTTCGTGCTGGTGACTGCTGTCGTCCTGCTGGTGTTCCCCTCCAGGGGGATTCTCATTTGTATCTTTGTGGTCGTCCATAGCCCATATTCTCTGTAGAGGTGGATCCGCTGGCCCCCTGAATCTTCCCCACTGAAACTGTACAGCAGGACCAGCGTAGCGAAGCTTCAAAGACAACGGTTGGCCGTTGTCTCGGAGTGGTCCGCGCGATTCTCAGGCGTAAGCGGTGTACCCGGCGTCTTCGACGGCCTCCACGAGAGCTGTGACATTTGCCTCACCATCGACGCTCGCCTGTTCGCTCTCCCTGTCGACGGTCACGTCAGTCACGCCGGATACCTCTTCGAGGGCCTCTTCGACCGTCTGCTCACAGTGACCGCACGTCATGCCTTCCACGATGATCGTCGTCGTCATACAGGGATACACACGGCCTCCTCTCTTTAGCGGATTTCCCCTTCGATCATACTGATATCGTGGGGCTCAAACTTTAGATTCAAAGTGATACCTGCGGCCGTAACGAACTAGACATCGGATGCGCCAGGTGTCAATAGCGAGGTGGCTCAAGTATCGTTGTGACGCTCTCTGTACGTCTTCGCCGCTAAAAAGACATAGAGTGCGCCGATAGCCCGAATGCCCAAGCGGAATCGCTCGTTCCATTCTATCGACTCTGGACGCTCGTACAGGAACGCGGTGGCAAATCTCTGATACAGGTCGGGAAATAAGAGGACTATCGCACCGAACACGCCGGTAAGATTCATCAGCAATGCGTATGCTCGCCCGTTAAAGAGTGAAAGCGCAGCTATCAGAACACCCTCCGACCGGACTGCTGGACGTATCCACCCTCTCACTGTTCCCTCGTCTGGATTCGAAATGGCGAGTTTCTCGAAGAGCTCGACGATTTCGTCCGGGAACAGCGCTGAGATAGCGCCGAGGACACCGACGAGTGTTCGAATCATACGATATGGTACGACCGATATGGATATAACTCCCACTGCGACGCTACACTATCGAGAACGAGGGGAGTCCGAACAGTAGCGGCTTCGAACCGGGCACGACGCGCAGAGGCCGCTTGTCGAATGGGCGTCCTGAATCCTTATGGATTCGGGGCATACAGGGCGTAGAGGATAGACAGCATCCCGGCTGCGGTGACGAGTGCTGCGACGAATCCTGCTTCGAAGATCGACACCTGGAGGAGTTCGAAGAGGACGCCTTCAAGGAGGCCGCCAAGCCCGACCAATGCGAAGCCGGCGGCGACGTACAGGAGTAACTGCGTGTGATGTCGTTGGTACCCGCGATAGGCCTGATATGCGATGACCAGTGCTAACGCGGTCGTGAACAGTTTGCCGATGACGAATAGCGTGTGGTCCATGATTCAGTCTCCCCGCATTTCCTCGAAGATGGTCGTAATCCGGTCGGCGGGGTCAGGCTGGATGTCGATGTTGACGTCGAAGCCCTCCGCCTGCAGGAGGATTTCGATGCGTTCGAGGCGCGCCTCATACTCGCTGTAGTGCCGTCCCCCGGGGTCGACGTGCGTATACTCCTCGAGGAGGCCCTGCTCGACGAGGCGGGTGACACGGCGCGAGACGGTCGGGCGTGACATGTCACATTCCTCGCTGAGCTCCTTCGCAGACAGGCGGTCGGTCTTCGTCGCCACGAGGATGTCGCGGGCGTACTCGTCGTCGAGTGTCGCGAAGATTTCCGACGGGTCGGCCTCCTCAGTCACACGTCTCTACTCGCGACAGGAGCGTAATATAGCCCGCCGATTTTCTGACCCAGAACGCCGGCTCGCCGTTATATCGTCTCTGCCTCCGTACTGATAGTTGAAGGTGCAATAACTATGTCCACACTCGACTCCGGCATGAATCAGCTCGAGAGCAGAGTCGGCGGTCTGACCGTCGGCGGGAAAGTTCACAGTCTCAGTGCGTGGTTCGTGCTCGCGCTCCGTCTCATGATGGGCTACGCGTTCGCGTACTCCGGGTTCACGAAGATCACCGGCGAGTTCGCCGCGGGCGGTTACCTCACGAACGTCGCGGCGACGAACGGCAACCCGCTCGCGGGGATGTTCGCGTGGATGGGGAGTACGCCGTGGTTCGTCGAGTT
>NZ_WPCE01000231.1 GCF_009742825.1 Halorubrum sp. CBA1125 | reverse complement strand
CGATAGAATCTTCGAAGATACTGACGACGATCACCGAGCCGCCCTTTCTCGTTGCGGCGATCGAATCGTCGACAGTCTGCTCGCGCCCGCGACCTCGAAGGCGACGTCGACGCCGCCGTTGGTGTCGGCGTTGATGACGTCGAGAGCGCTCTCAGCGGTCGGATCGAGCGTCACGTCCGCACCGCTTTCGGCGGCGATTTCCCGACGGAAGTCGCGCGGTTCGACGGCGTATATGGGCCCCGCGCCGGCCGCGTTGGCGAGTTGGACGACGGTCAGACCGATGGGGCCCGTCCCGAAGACGGCCACGCTGTCTCCCGGGCTAAATTCGGAGTTCCGAATGGCGTAGAGGCCGACGCTGAACGGCTCGACGAGGGGCCCGTATTCGAGCGGGACGCTCTCCGGGATCGGGACGGCTTGTCTCCGGTCGACGGTCGTGTACTCGGAGAATCCGCCGCCCCACCCGGACAACCCGACGAACCCGTTCGATTCACAGAGCCCGTACTCGCCCTCGAGACAGTATCGGCACTCGCCGCACCAGATGACGGGATTGGCGGCGACTTTGTCTCCGACGGCTATCTCCGAGACGTTACTGCCGACTTCGGTCACCCGACCGGCGAACTCGTGTCCCATCGGGAGCGGGAGCGTCTCGCCGGTGACCGGGTGGGGCTCGTCGTCGGGAATCGAGATCGGTCCGGCCGCGTACTCGTGGAGGTCCGACCCGCAGATGCCACACGCCGAAACGTCGATCTTGACGTCGTTGGGTCCGGTTTCTGGTTCGGGGTACTCTTCGACGCGAATGTCCTCTCGTCCGTGATAGATAGCCGAACGCATACCAGCTAACGAGTCAATCACCATATAAAATATAGTGGTTCGGGAGCCGGTACTGACTTGTCGGTCCGTCGGCTACCTCCGTCGATGGCGGTCCGGCTGACCTACGAGGAGGGGACGATCCGCGTCGACGCGAGCGGACGCGTCGGCGACGGAGACGCGACCGGGGACGGCACCGACGCCGGGGGGTCGACCAGCACGGACGACATCGACGACCGGCTCCCACCCCTTCCCGGCGTCGAGTTCGATCCGCGGACCGGAACCGGTCGGGCGCCGGCGTACCGCTACGCCGCGATCCGCCGGGCGCTCGAGATCGCCGGCGTGTCCGTCGACGACCACGTCCTCGACGCCAGCGACCGCGCGGCCGCCGACGCCGACCTCGCCGCCGGGCTCGCGACCGACTACGACCTCCGCGAGTACCAGGCCGACGCGCTGGCGGCGTGGCGCGAGGCCGACGACCGCGGCGTGCTCGAACTCCCGACCGGCGCCGGCAAGACGGTGATCGCGATCCGCGCGATGGTCGAACTGGGCGTCCCGACGCTCGTGGTCGTCCCCACCGTCGACCTGCTCGACCAGTGGCAGCGGGAGCTGGACCGGGAGTTCGGCGTCCCGATCGGGCGGTTCGGTGGCGGCGAGCAGCGCCGGGAGGCGATCACGGTGTCGACGTACGACTCGGCGTACCTGAAGGCCGACGGGGTCGGCGACGCCTTCGAGTTCGTCGTCTTCGACGAGGTCCACCACCTCGGCGGCGAGGGGTACCGCGACGTCGCGCGGCTGCTCGCGGCGCCCGCGCGTCTCGGGCTCACCGCGACGTTCGAGCGCCCCGACGGTGCCCACGAGACGGTCGCGGAGCTGGTCGGCGACCGCGTCTACGCGCTGGACGTCGACGACCTCGCGGGCGACCACCTCGCCCCCTACGACATCCGCCGGATCGAGGTCGAGCTGACCCCCGACGAGCGCGAGCGATACGAGGCGAAGCAGGGCACCTTCGTCGAGTACGTCCGCGACGCGGGGATCACGTTCACGAGCGGGAGCGATTATCGGGAACTCGTCAAGCGGTCGGGCAACGACCCGGCCGCCCGCGAGGCGCTGCTGGCGAAGCAGGACGCCCGCGAGATCATGATGAACGCGAGCCGGAAGGTCGACCGGCTCGAGGGGATCCTCGACCGCCACCGCGAGGACCGGGTGATCGTGTTCACCGCCCACACGGACCTCGTCTACCGGCTCTCCGAGCGGTTTCTCCTGCCCGCGATCACCGCCGAGACGGGCGCGAAGGAGCGCCGCGAGATCTTAGAACGCTTCCGGGACGGCACCTACGGCCGTGTCGTCGCCGCCAACGTGCTGGACGAGGGCGTCGACGTGCCCGACGCCAACGTCGCGGTCGTGCTCTCCGGGTCGGGCAGCGAGCGGGAGTTCACCCAGCGGCTCGGGCGCGTCCTCCGACCGAAAGACGACGGCGGCCGGGCGACCCTCTACGAGGTCGTCAGCGCGGAGACCGCCGAGGAGCGGGTGGCGAGCCGGCGACGATAAGCCGGAACTGTCCAGAGACGATATTTAAATATCTATGAGCGGCTGCGACAATTGCTTATAAAGGGCGGTGCGGTGGCGCGTGCCTCCGAGTGGCCGCCGGAGGCGGCCGCGAGGAGCACGCGCGAGGGAGTCAGTCACCGGAGCGAAGCGGAGGCGACTGACGAGGCTGGGGAGGCGTGAGGTGCGGTTGCGGTACGGGGCGGGGCGGGGCGGGACGCAAAGGGGCAGTCGCGCTCGGCGAACCCCAGCGACGTAAGCACCGCAAGGAGTGAGCGGAGCGAACGACTGAGGAGCGCAGCGAGCTGTGGGAGCCGAGCGCGACTGGGGCTTTGGAGGTGGTTGTCGTCCACCCCGTGCCGATTATTTATAAACGAACGGCTCAGGCTTCAAAATTAAAAAGGATCCCGCAGCACTCCGCTGTCGGTTTCCCGAACCGCGACCGGGTCACCCGATGTAATCGTCGCTGTCGGGGTCGAGCGAGCGCTGCTCCGCGAGCGCGTCTTCGAGGGTGCCGCGCTCCCAGCTCCGGACGGCGTCGCCTTCGACCTCGGCGCGGAGCTTCTCCTCTAAGAGGTTCACCGCGACGCTGTTCGCCCCCTCGGGGATGATCACGTCGGCGTGTTTCTTCGACGGCTCGATGAACTGCTCGTGCATCGGCTTCACCGTCGAGAGGTACTGGTCGATGACGCCCTCCAGGTCGCGGCCGCGCTCGAGGACATCTCGGCGGATCCGCCGCAGGATTCGGACGTCCGCGTCGGTCTCGACGAACAGCCGGAGGTCCATCATGTCGTTTATCTCCTCGTCGTACAGCGCGAGGATCCCCTCCAACACGATCACGTCCGACGGCGCGACCGTGACGCGCTCGTCCTCGCGGTTGTGGACCTCGAAGTCGTACTGCGGCATCTCGACGGACTGCCCCTCCAACAGCGCCTCGAGGTGCTCGCGGAGGAGCTCCCACTCGAACGCCGAGGGGTGGTCGTAGTTGACGGACTGTCGTTCCTCGAAATCCAGGTGCGAGAGGTCCTCGTAGTAGTTGTCGAGCGGGATCCGGGTGACGTTGTCGCCGAGGTCGCGGGTGACGAGCCGGGCGACGGTCGTCTTCCCGGCGCCGGTCCCGCCCGCGATCCCGATCACGAACGAGGGAATGCTCATCGTCCGCGTTCGGGCGGCCGCGGGTTTGAACCCTCCTCTTCGTTCCGGCACCCTGCTCCAGCCGCGGTCCCGTACCGCCGAGTGACCGATAGCGCGTGCGCGACAGAGGGCCGAATTCCACGCCGATCGGAGGGCTACGACCGGAATCGGTAAAACGGTGTCGGGGGCACCTTTTAGCCGATCCGGTCGGAAATACGGCGTATGCGAACAGACACCACGGTTCGCGACGTGATGCACCGCGAGTTCCTCGGCGTGAGCGAGGCGGATCCGCTGGCAGACGCCGCCCGTCTGCTGGTGGACGAGCAGACCGACTGTCTCGTCGTCGTCCGGGGCGGGGAACCCGTGGGGCAGCTGGGGTGTCGCGACGCGCTCGACGCGCTCCTCGACGACGGCGTCGACGACGACCGCACGGTGGGCTCGGTGATGGGAGACCCGCTCCCGACGGTCGCGCCCGACGACGCGCTCGCCGCGGTCGAAGAGCGACTCGTCGCGGAGGGCGTCG
>NZ_WPCE01000220.1 GCF_009742825.1 Halorubrum sp. CBA1125 | reverse complement strand
CGAGGCGAACGAAGTGAGAGAGAGAACCCGACGCAGAAAAAGGTGGATATGCACTATTCAACGACCCGCTGTTTCAGACGAAAATATGTCTGAAGAATAGGATTTCGACAAAGCCACCTACTTATACGTGGTGAAGGATGTACGCGTGATGCCCTCCACACTCACTCGAGTTCTATTTAGTGAGCCGTCCGGTCGAACCCATGCAGTAGTCATGTTCTCTGGGTCACTCCTTTTCTTGGGCCTCTACGTGTACGATGTCATTCTGGGGGACTCTTCTTCAAGCAGTTGGCTAGTTGTTATGGCGGTCGGAACCGGTCTGTCTGGCGTGGCTGAGTCTCTTCCGAATGATCGACGACGAATAGCCGGTATCTTCCGCGTAACGGCGATATTCGTCTTGATCGGTCTTCTCGCCACTACCGTTTTCTCCCCCGAGGTTATCGTCGGAGAACGATAGAGGTTTCACTAAAAATGCGGCCATTATTTCTGTGAATCATCCACCAAGAGGAACCTACAACTCTATCGTTACCAAGCTATCGTGGGTTTCTGAGAATTCGCCACACAAAATAGGTGACTATCCCAAGAAGCGCGATTAGAACGGACAACAGAATCTGCCCGATGATGAAATACCCCCAAAGAAGGACAGCGACAACGTATATTCCAGTAACAGCGAGTGCGACCTGATTCTTGGAGGACACAATAATCATTCAGATTCTGTAGTCCCTTCTGATAGGTCTTTCTTCTGTATTGACCACAACCGAGTCAAAATCACTTGATGCGGATTTCAACAGACCCGAGAGGGCTTACACCGCGAGTGCGCTCCCAGTGATAAAGGCGACACCGGCGAGCACACCCCCGACGACAAGGAGGGCGTAGTTGGTAATCGGATTCGCAGCCTTCGTTATCTCAAGTGTGTACGTGTCGTTGCGAAGGGGTTTGAACGGTCGAATCCCCATCGGGGTCAATGCATCTGCGAGGATATGTGCCCCGATCATGGTGACGCCAATGAGGGCACCAAATAAGGCGAGTAGCACGCCGGTTATGGCCCTGCTAGAACTCACACCGATGGCGAGGCCGGTGACGGCGAAAACGGACGCAACGAGTAGCATAAACCAGATAGTGTACGTCGGACTGCGGTGCCGAATGAATGGCACGCGCTGATCCCAGTCGGAATCATCGCCCCACCGACGACGACAGCACCTCCGAAAATCGCGAGCTCACTAGCACCGAGGACGGTAAGGACGAACCCTACTGGCGAATAGACGGCGAGTGACGCGCCGTAGTAGCTGGTACGGTGCATACTTTGAAAGGACCCTCGATGATATCGACTGTGATGGTTTAGTCAGGCACTGTGGTCGGTATACTTTGCTTCCCATTCGGTCCGTGCTTCAATCTCTCGAGTGCCTCGGCGAGTAGTTGTGTACTCGTTAGTGCGTCGATCGCGTTGACTCTTCTCGACAAGTCCTTTCTCAACAAGCGTGTCGAGATTCGGATAGAGACGACCATGGTGGATCTCTTTTTCGTAGTAGTCTTCGAGCTCGTCTTTGATCGCGAGCCCGTGTGGATCATCCAGACCGGCGATCACGTACAGCAAGTCGCGCTGAAATCCGGTGAGGTCATACATATCTCTCCTAACGCAGTCAAGTTTTGAAATACTACTGATCTTCGAAGTACTGTTCTAATGACGACTTCTCAGCCATCATCGACTACGGTGGAGCAGGGTTCGGAAGACATCGACCCCTCAATTAACCAATACACACTCCTATCCCACAACTTTGCTGGTTAATATTGTACTCGATCGCCACCCTGTTTCCGAAGTCTCGAACCCTCTACGAGTGAACTACCCACCCTACTCGCTCATAGCTTGCACCGTTCGCTCCTTGGGGATAGGATAATTCACAGGATTTGGCTCAGTCGATGAACGCGGGAAGTGAGATGAATGGATCTGTGGAAGCCGAGCTGAAGTTGTGGGTCACTGACGTCACTGTTGGATTTCACTAAAGACGATACCCACTCACGCGATCGCGTGCGATATACATTGAAATGGCACCGGCGAGACCTGCGAGAGCGCCCGAAGTAACCGTCCCACTGAGACCGATCACGAATCGCTCGACTCCAACGAACGAGGCGAGCGCATGGCCTGTAATGCTAGAGTGAGCGATAACGGTCGGAAGTGCAACAACAAGCACCACAACAGAGTAGATCACGAAGGCGAAGACACTCGGAACAATCGCCTTCGTGCTTCGAGAAACACTAACCGCCTCGAAGCGTGGAAACCCGACGCCGATTCCGGTCGCAATCGCCCCCGACATGGTCGACAAAACGAGTGCGGATACACCGAGACTCGCGACGACCGGTACCGAATACGGACTCAGGAGCCCTGCGGTGACGGTCGCCACAACGGTTATCGGCGCTATTAGGAGCGCACCGGAGACGACGTGTCCGACGACCAGCGAGCGTTCAGGCGCGTCAGAGAGCAGTGTGATGGGCAGTGCTGCGCCCTCTTGGCCTACCACGTTGAGCGCGAATAGCGATCCGGCGACCCATGTGCCACTGATCAGCAGCCACAGTGGAAGGCTTGTGCCGATTTTGCCGGTCTGGACGGCCGTGACAACTGGGCTGGCAAGAACAATCAGCGGATACAACGCGAACGATAGCGAGATTGGTGACCGACGGGCGCGTTTCCAATCGACTTTGATGATGCCGACAATCGGCTGAGAAAATACTTTCGAGAGCCCGTCGAACCATGAGGACCGGTCACCCGACCGCTCGGCCTCATGGGTAATGTGAACGCCGTCAGCGTACCAGAGCCACTCTGCGAGTCGGAACAGTGATACAACCGCTACAACGGCAAACAGGACGGTGAATCCCACGGCGCCGATCGCTCGGAGCGGTGAGGCCCCGATACCAAGTCCCATTGCTGCGAGATCGCCAAACCAGTCAATCGGTGTCGGAGCGAGTACTCGATAGATCGGTTCCAACACCGACGCGAACGCATTCGTGAAAATCAACGCGAAGTACCCGATACCAAACAGAAGGAGGAACAGTGTTCGGAGGCGGCTGAGCAGCCGCGATCGACGCCGGCGTTTCGCACGCCCAGTGCGAGAAGAAAGCCGGCCGGAATCCCCGTTGCGAGGAGGAAACACAGTGTGATCAACAGAGCGGGGATCGTAAGTAGTGAGCCGGCACCGACAGCAAATGCAACAGTGACGGCGCTTCCGACAGTGAGGAAGAACACAGACCAAAGCGCGAATTCGGTGAGCACAAGGCCAGCGATCACGTCTCGATGTGAGACCGTCGTCAACAAGCCATCGAGATTGTCGGGACGAAGAGCGACGGCGTACGCGCGATACCCGCCGAATCCGACCACGAATATCCACCCGTAGACGAACCCCCTCCGTGTCCATTCGATAAGCGGTTCGGCCTCGTTTCCGGCGACGAACCCCCCGGCAAGGTACGCACCAAACACGCCGCCGAGCGAGAATGGGAGCAGCATTACGGCCGTGAACGCGAGTGCCAACAGCTGCATCGGGTTCCCCTTCATCGTCCGCCAGCGACGTCGGAACTCCGTACGGGCGATGAGCCGAGGACGCTTCGCCCGAGTCATTGGTTTTTAGCCTGTTTATCCTGTGAACTGGTGACGTCTCCAGTACCCTCTGTAGCCGATCTGGGGGCGGCCGGTTCGCGTTCGGCGGTGACCGAGAGGAACACGTCCTCAAGAGTCGTTCCCTCCTCGGTCTCCATCCGCGCCGTCAGTTCAGCGGGTGACCCTTCAGTGACAAGGTTGCCTTCATAGAGGACACCGACGACGTCCGCGAGTTCCTCGACGACCGAGAGGATATGCGTCGAGAGGAACACCGTGTGGCCGTCATCAGTGAGCTCCGCAATAACATCGAGAACTGTCCGAGCCGCTCGCGGGTCAAGGCCGCTGGTCGGCTCGTCGAGGAACACAACATCGGGCTCATGGAGTAGCGCCTGAATCAGGCCGATCTTCTGGCGCATTCCCTTGGAGTAGTCGTCGAGCCGCTTGTCAGCGTCGTCGGTGAGATCGAACCGGTCTAACCAGTCTACGATTCGGGTCTCCATTTCGGGAGCGGGAAGATCACGGAGCCGACCGAAGTATTGGAGCTGCTCGCGCCCAGTGAGTTCGTCGAAGACCGGGGGTTCCTCGGGGAGATAGCCGATCGATTTTCTTATCGCATCGCGATCCGAGACAGGATTCCCGTCAATCCACGCCTGACCGTCTGTCGGCTGGGTCAGTGATGTCAACATTCGCATCGTCGTCGTCTTGCCGGCACCGTTCGGCCCGAGAAACCCGTACACTGTGCCGTGGTCAACGGA
>NZ_WPCE01000088.1 GCF_009742825.1 Halorubrum sp. CBA1125 | reverse complement strand
CCGAAGAACGACTGGGTCGGGCGGGGCCTGACCATCCACTTCGGGGATAACGTGATGGGCCTGTGGGACGCCGACGATCTAACGGAGCCTTTGGGCAAGGAGACGATCGACCAGCACGAGGGCCAGGACATCGCGGCGCGCCTCGATTACCCAGGGGTGGGCATGCTCCAGACCGTCGGGACCGCGCCGGGGATCGGGGCGATTTTGGGCTTCGGCGCGAGCGCGTCGGGGTTCGCCTTCCAGAACGACCCCGCCGACGCCCCCTGGGACACGACGGGGCGGCTCGCGGGTGCCGAACTGAAACGCCTGCTCTCGGACTACCGTCGGATGCTCCAGGTACTCGTCGTGAGCGACGACCGACCCCACCGACGAAACGGAGTCTCGGTCTCGCCGGGGATCGAGGACGAGCACGGACCGATCCCGCTCGTGAACTACGAGCCCAGCGAGGGCGACCGACAGCGCCGGGACGAGCTCGCGGAGATCGCTGCCGAGATCCTTCGCGAGGCCGGCGCCTCCCACGTCCACCGCTCGGACTCCCCGCCGACCGCCCTCCATGTCCACAGCACGATGCGGATGGGAAAGGTCGTCGACGAGGTCTGTGAGTCCTACGACGTCGACCGGCTGTTCGTCGCCGACCATTCGGCGCTCGCCAACGGCGTCGGGGGCGCAAACCCGACCAACACGGGCCAGGCCCTCGCCGCCCGGACGGCCGACAGAATTGTCGATCGGTACTTCTAGGTGAGCGATGTATCGATCCACGCGGTGGCGCGCCTGCAAGCGTCCCGGAGGGAGCCGCAGCGAGGCGCTACGCGCCTCTGGCAGCCGGCGCGAAGCGCCGGAGACGAGGCTGGGGGGCGTGAGGCGCGGTCGCGGTGCAGTCGGGTGGGATACAAAGGGGCAGGCGTGAGAACGAACCCCACCGACGCAAGGATCGCAGGGAGCGAACCGAGTGAGCGACTGAGGACCACAGCGAGGTGCGGGAGTTCTCACGCCTGGGGCTTTGGCGGTGTTCGCGTCGGAACCGATCGCAGACCGACCGATCCCACCCCGCTCAAAAAAAGCGTCCTCGTAGCACTTTCAACGACCAGCTGTTTCGGACAAATGTCTATTTGAAAATATGTTTCGAGTGCAGGTGGTATTCCCTACGCAGTATGCGGAATGTCGGAGAAGCGTACCGCGCTATGGACTCGCCGGGATTGTGAACCACGGGAAGACGGTCGCCTCGCTCCGCTCGGCGCTGCGACTTCCCTGATTAAAATCTTGGCTTGACCATTCTCACTCCCTCGCCACGGCTCGGTCGTTCCGATGGACTCGCCGGGCGTCGACCGACACACTGGCCCTGCCGAGGCCGATTTCAGTCGTCGCCGCCGTCGTCGGAGAAGATCGCATCATGGTTTTAGGCTCCCTCAATGTGCTCGCGCCGCAGTTCCATCTTCTCGCGCTCGGTGCGCTCGTCGTAATGCTGCTCGAGAATCTCGCCAGTGACGTTCGACCGCTCGGAGATGATCTCCTGGGGCGTCCCGTCGCGAAGGTGCTTCGTGATAGATCCACGCCGCACCGGGTGCGGCGAGACGCTCGACGGGCACTTACTCGCCTCCCCGTAGTTGTCGACCGCCTCACAACTCTCGGGTTCGCGGTCGTGTGGGCACTCACCGGTCACGCACGGCCGCGTGACCTTGTACACGTCCGACCGCATGGCGGTCTCTGACAGCCGTCCCTGATTGCTCGCGATAAGCGGCTCGCGGCCGTAGTCGTCGCGAACGCTGGGACGGTTGTGTTCCAAGTAATCGGCGATCACCTCACAGTAGTGCTCGCCGAGCGCGATAGACCGCTCGGCACGCCAGCCGTTCTTGAGTGGCGTTCCCGACTCGGGGCGGTGGCGGACGTCGAGACACCGGGCGTCAAAGTCGATATCATCGACGTCGAGCGCCCGAACGGTCCCCATCCGGCACCCGGTATGCCACATGATCGCGAGCGTGACGTGCCGGCGCGAGGCGTACTCGAAGGTGTCGAGGTAGTCGAGCACCTCGCGCCCCCGGTCCGCCTCCAAGATCGTGTCGTCGGCCTCCTCGGTAGGATCGACGTTCGGAAGGTGTACGCGCTCGCGCATCCCCTCCGGAACGGCGTCGATCGCGGCTGCGAACTCCAAGAACTTCCGGAACGTCTGAAGCGTCCCGACGACCGTGATTTTGCTCACGTCGTCGAGCCGCCAGCTCCGGTAGCGGTGGATGTCGCGCCCGGTGAGTTCGTTGAGATTATCGAGGTCGCCCTCACTGTCGCACCACTCGGTGAACGTATCGAGCCGGTAGCGCTGATTTTGAAGCGTCTTCTCCGACAGATCGGCGCGGCGGTGACTGAAGTACAACTCGACAGCCTCGGCAGGGGCGATCGGTTCGAGTTGGGAACGATCAGTCATGTCGTCCCGCTCGTCGCCTCTCCCGGCGCCGTCATAACCGCTGGGGGTCTCGGTCTCGGTCATGAAGACACGCCCAGAAACGTCTTCGCGTGTCGGTTACAGAGGATCGCCTCCCGCCCGTCGACTACCCACCGCTTCGCGTCGCGCCAGCAGCTCGGCGCGGCACAGGGCGGCACCTCGTCGTGTTCATCATCATCGCTCTCGGTCGCGCTCTCGAGCCCGACGCTCATCGTTCACCCCGCCCCCGTTCTCGATAGATCTCTAGAAGTTCTTTGACATCTTCGAGCCGAGGTGAATAATCACCGTACTCCCAGCGCCGGACTGTAGATTCATGCCACCCGCCCGCGTCGGCCACTTCGACAATGGTGAGACCGGCGCAACACCGAAGTTCACGGAGCTGCTGCTGTTCTGGAAGCTCGAAACTGTTTGCGTCGGCGATACTCCCGGGGCGCGTACTCATCGTTCACCCCGCGGTCCGATGATCCCCCGGCGCTTGCACCGACGCTTCGCTTCAGCAATCTGCGCGGCGAGCTCGTCGCTGACACGGGGGGTCGGCGCCGACCTCCCAGAGCACGGCCGCGATCCCGTTGACGTGGCTCGGCCGGTGCGGGTCGATTTCTAGCTGTTCGCCTCCGATCGTCGTTTGGGTGGTGTTCCCGGCTGACATCGCTTGTCTCCGGCGATTTCACACCTTCCGACCCGAAGCTGCGACCTTCGGTAGAATTTAGTTCATGGACCGCGAAGGAGTATCCACACCCGCGGGACATTGGGGTGTGGGTGTACAGTCCACGAACACTCAACGGCGTTGAAGGGTGTGAGGTTGCCAGCCCCTCTTCCACGCCGTGAGGTCTTCTGACGTACCCGAGACCGCTAGTGAATACCAGCGGGGGCTTTGTGCCTGCTTAGACGCATTTACAGAACGCTTTATGATAAGTGTTGTGGGCAGGAATATTATTTTGTTCTGCACCAAAACTATAATAGAACAGAGACGTGTTTTTGAATATGGGATTGACCAAAACGCAGGACGATATCGAAAGGGCGATACTGGCAATCTGCAGGCCAGAATCGCCCCTCGCGACGGTCGAGGACATAGCCGAAAACGCGTCTGTGAGCGATCAGACTGTAAGGAATAACGCGGATGCTGTTGTGGAGCAGAACAAATATATCGAGAGCAAAACAGTTGGGCAAGCAAATATCTACTACGTGAAGAGATCGTTGGCTGATGAGATCTGGAACTCAGAGACTGAGACCCTGTTTGACCTTCAGCAGTCCAATGGTGACGCGTCTTATGCCGAAGTTCGGGATGCTGAAGATTCATCTTTCGACCTTGAAGTGCGCTATTACGACAGAGAGGCTGAAGTGATAGAAGACTACGTGCCGACATCTGAGGAGCTAGGCCGGATCGCGTCGTCTTACGGAGTTTCGCCAGTGGCGATAAAGTTCTACGGGCCTTTCTAAACTACTGTCACTAAGAAGGCGGGGGCGTCGGTTCGCTCGGACACGTCGCGGATCGCTACTTGGTCGGTCCCGGTGAGCTCAAACTCGTCACCGAGATCGCGTGGAATGGTCATCCGGTAACTCCCGGCGGATGTCGACACACTCACACGGAAGCCCGCTGTAGCTGGCATGCTCTCGACGATGTCCTCCAGGTCGGTCTCGGCCTCGGCGTCATCCAGCGCGCCCTCGAGGCGGTCGAGGCGACGCTCGTACGCACGGAGCCGGTCGAGTACTTCGTCAGGCAGCTCCTCGTCGAGCGGCGCTAAGTCCTCACCGTCACCGTCGTCCAAGTCAAGTATTGCCATACTACCGAACACGGCCCGATAGACCTTAATCGTGGTCACGTACTGCGATTGACAGACAGCACACAGAGGATTCCAGATCCATCCAGCGACACCGAGGCGGCTGTTCACCAACAGGGGGAGAATCGGCCACTCACACGAACAGACAAATCCGGGAGTAAATGGCGGTGAGCAGCGTATAAGTAGATGATCCCGTATCTGTTCAACACCCCGTTAAACCCCCTTCCCCGGGTGTGTGGGGAGTGATAGATCTCTCTATTAGGTAAGGAAACGCGCGCGACCCCGCGGGGCCGGGCGCGCCGAATCGTGCTGGGTGGAGAAGATCGAAGTTGTCACCACTCAACGGACAGTTCAGGCGCTCGCAAGGAGCGCTACCACGTAGATGCCCCCGACGAGCAGCAGCAGATCGATTCCAATAGGTGTTGATCTCTCAACTAACAGCCTTTCTGGACGTACACATTTGTCACCAGTGAGCTCAACACCACCGGCTGCTGACGGTTTGTAATCCCAATCTTGTGGTAATGTGCCCCCCGGCGAAAGAGTTAATATGTCGTCATATGACTACCCGGTGTGACTGTTGGCATCGCAGCGATATCTCAGGAGCGATCCGACCCGAAGGTGGTTTTGGCGGCTGATCGGATGATAACCACCGGTCAAAACCCACGTATCGAGTATGAACACACTCGAAGTAAAATCAAACCGATACACGACAACTCAATCGTCTCTTGTATGGCGATCGCGTCCGGTACAGTGAGTTTTATTGAGGAATTTTTTACCAAACTCGAAGACAAATTCTCAGACCAGGATCCAACAGGGGTTAGGCAGATTGCCGACGAAGCACGCGATGCGTATACAGAAGTAGGACGCCAAACAGTCGAAAATCAAGTGCTCGAAAAGTTCGATCTTAGTATTTCGGATCTGACTAATGGCGGAACGGCGTTTGAATCGGATGTGTTGTCCAGTTTTCTTTCGGATGTTGCTGATGCTCAGGATGATTTCTCTCGACAGCTAGAAGTCTTGGTAGGCGGTGTTGATCCACAAGGTGCACATATTTTTTCGATTCAGGGATTTGATCTGAATCCTCAGAATACAATAGGCTATCACGCGGTTGGGTCCGGGACTCAGCCAGCACGTTCAGTATTCATTCGAAACGAGTACTCAACCGACACCGACGTTAGCGAGTCCATAATCAATACCATCGAAGCCAAGGTTCAAGCTGAGGAAGCCCGAGGAGTAGGGCGAAAAATGGACCTTGCAGTTGTCAACCGTCCACAAGAGGATGAGCAGTGCTGTGAGGAATTTTCCAGAGAAAAGAAGGACAAGTGGGTGGAACTGTACGAAGACATTATAGAGGCTGAACAGCAAAAACGTCGTGAAGTTATTAGTGATGCGGATCCAGAATACACCCGAGGGGAAATAGATGAGAATAGTTGAAGACGAGCCGCCAGACCGGAATAGCAATCTCAAGAAACTGGCAGCGAGATCGCGTAATGGCGATGCTGAGGCCGAGGTCGAAGAGCTTAAAGAAAAAATCAAACTCGACGGGTGACCGGTATTTTTTGACACGCGGGCAATCGCGCGACGACGTCGTGGACGATCGCAACCAGCGACAGCCGGGGCAGTTCTTCCTCCGAGATGAGACGGATTCGCGGGATATTTTATTCATTGTATGATAGATAAACAGGCAAACAGCAGCGCGAGGCCAGCGCCGACACGGACTGTCATGGTGGTGTGAATTGGTGGGCTCGGTCGTTCAGTCTAAGTCGCCGTCTGCAATCGCTGTCTCGGGATCGGTGTTGGTCTCCCATTCGAGCTCTGCCTGCTTCGCTCCGAACAGTAATTCACCGCCATCGGCCGCCTCTGTGTGGGGCTGTCCGGGATACGGTCTACTCATCGCCCTCTTCACGCACGCCGGCCAATTCGAGCGCACGCTGAAAGCGCGGTGATATCTGATGATCGGCGTCAGCGATTTTTTCGAACAGTTCACGGGTCTCCGGGTCGTTCTGAAGCCTTTCAACTGCGTCTTGTGGCGGCCAATCTGCGCGTTCTGGGTGGTCTTCACTCATTGTTGCGATCTCTACTAAGCACGCGCTGAAGGGAAGAACCACCGTTGCCGGGGTCTAGCCCGTAGCGTTGCATCCACTCACCGACTTGGCTCTGATCACAACCGAGTTCCTCGGCGATCTCCCTCTGGTTCTTCCCCTCGAAATAGTACAACTGACGGAGCCTCGCCGGGTCGCGGTACGGGTACTCTTCGAAGACGCACTCGGCGTACGCCTCGATGATGCGATCGACGACGTCCATATCTACGTCCGCCATCTCGGCAATCCGCTCGCGGTCCACGCTTCTCATCACATCGGCTGAGAGCGGCTTCCTGAGGTCGAAGTTCTTCTTCAGAATCCCGTCGGGGCTCGGTTGCTGCTGGCTCATCGGTTACCTCCGTGTGGATGTCCCGGGTACGGTCCACGTGCTTCGCGGGCGAACGACGACAGGTGCGTCTGGAGCGGATCGTGCGCGATCGCGTCGAGCTCGTCGAGCGTCCGGGTCATGACTCGACTCCGGTCTCGGGGTCGGTGTCCGTCTCCCACTCCAGTTCCGCCTGCTTCGCCCGCACGATCTCGTCTCGAACATCCTCGAGGAAGGTCTCCGCTTCGTCGATACGGAATGAAAGCTCGACATCGAACCCACCGAGCTGAATGCAGAGTTCAATCATCCCGATTCCATCTTCAGCGTGAGAATCCGTCTCCCAACCAACGGAATAGGAGTACCCCCCGCTGCCGAGAACACGCCCAGCGCAGTCGTCAGATCCCGGCATCGTCTTCACCTCGGTCGACCCGTTCAAACTGGTCAGTCTCACTCTCGACGAGTGCGATAGTGGCGTCGAGGCGATCGCGCACTTCCTTCGCCTCTGCCACAGAGAGTCCGACGGCCGTCGACGCGATCGCTTCGTCGTCCTCAGACTCGACGCCGAGCCCGATCGTGTGATCCCAGTTGTAAAATAGGACGCGGGCGCTAGCGCTCGGTCCGCTCTGCATGGTCACCGGGCCCGCCTGGAGGTCGATGAATCCGCGTCCGTCGGAGTCGAACACGCTAATATCGCAAGCGCGATTCCCGTTCGCGAAGAGTTCGCTGTGCAGCTCGTCGAGATCGCGCTCACTTAGCTCCGCGTCGAGCAGCGAGCCGCTAGCGACGCCGACGACGCCCGCGAGGAAGCCGCGACGGCTACTCATCGTTCACCTCACGCAGCCGCATCGCGTTGGAAGTGAGTTCCTTCGCGAGTTGTTGGGCGTCGTCAGCGTCGAGGAGAATATTCATCTCTCCAACACCAGCGTCGATCCCCAGTGAGATCACACCGCCGACACCGCCGGTGAGCAGCTCGACGTCGGCGGTCGCGCCGTCGGTATCGATCTCAGCGCGGCCGGTCGCGTGGCCGGTTACAGAGCCGCTCATGCTCTCATCTCCGCGGCGCGCAGCCGCTCGCCGAGCGCTGCTGCCTCTGCCGTCGTCATGCCGTCGACGCACCGCCAGTCGACCGCTTCGAAGGCGTCGATGAGTTGGTCTAGTTGCTGTTCGACTTCCGCCGTGCCCCCTTTACCCGGCTTTTTGTCGGTGGGGGGTCGATCTATAGTCGCCATCGTTGGTGATGGCCCGGTCGAGGGCGTTCCTGCGCCCCGGCCGCTTTGGACCGTTCCCGAGCTACTTCTACGTCTCTCACCCACCCACTTATCATTAACGCTGTAAATGGTGTTGGTAATGTTGTTCGAAAAAACTATGTGAATGACGTGGGGATTATAACTGTGGTATGAAATGGCGAAGGTAATGGCAGATCCAAAAGAGCAATTCGATGAAATACACTGGAACATCGTCGATGTTCTCAGAGAGGGGAGAGCAACGCCATCTTACTTGTCTGAGCGCGTTGGAGAGAGCCGACAGCTCGTCTCCCAACGTCTCCGAGATCTTCGCCTGTCAGGGTACGTCGAGAAGGTGCACAAGGGACTGTACGAGCTCGTTGAAGACCCTGAAGATGATATGGAATCGTCTGGGGGGAAAGAAGAGATCAGTAACGTTGACGAGGCTATCGCTACAATCAAGGAGATCACGAAAGACGAGTCTGGGGATGACGAACGACGGGGACAGCTTCGCGACGAACTTCCCGGGAGCGGAGACCTCCTTGACCGCCGTGTAGACGCCATCCTGTCGATGTACGATCTCCTTCGTGAGGAAGGCGAGGCGAAAAAAAGACGATCTCCTCGATGCTGTTGACATCGACGAAACCGGCTACGCGAGCCGCGACAGCCTGTGGGCGAATATGATCAAGGGTCGGGACACGCTGCGGGCGCTCCCGGGCGTCGAGTCGCCGGCTAAGGGTGGGTCTCAGTGGCGGTACACCGACAGGGAAGAGCCATGAACGACCGTGTCCTGATCGGCGCGATCGCGGTTCTGCTCTTAGCGCTTCGCTCGCCGCCGATCCTCCGCGCCACAGACGCGCTGACTGCGCTCGGGATGTTATTTGGCACCGGCTTGGGAGGTCTGCTTATTGGGACAGTCGTCGTCCGCGGCTACCGTGCTATCGGATCGGGTGATTCGCATGAGTGAAAACCAGAAGACCATTGAGGAGTACCCACACAACACGCAGATCGTTCGTGAGCGGCGACACAGTGCCGCCGATCGCTACCACTATGTGAACGCCTTCGGCGAGCGAGAGAAGAGCTTCGAGAGCGAATCGAAAGCGCGCCTATTCGCGGACGTGCAGACGGTGACAGGCGGCTTCCGTGAGGAGAAGACCGGAGAGCGTGGCGTCCCACCGACCGTCGCACGCGCCCGTGAGGACGCACTAATGGCGTACCTCGCATCGAACGAAACCATGGGGGTTGAGTGGGTCGCACGCGCCTTCGACGTCGACGAAGAAGTTGTAAGGAACAACTGCCAGATGGTTCAGAAGCGAGCCGCCACAGTACGTGAGGCAAACGATGAGTGACGACGACAACGAGAGCGACGAGCACGAGCCTGTCGATATCAGCGACCCGTGGAGTAAGCTTCAGCCGGTCCTCGCAGGGCACGATCCGAAGGCCGACGGCTACAAGATCTCGGATGTGGTTTCCGTGTTCCCCGTTCGCAATACCGAGCGCAACCTGTGGGAGCTTCACGTTCACGAGGTTAACACAGTCACATTCGACGCCGACGCCTTTGTGACGACGGCGGACCTGGGTATGTATATCAACGGCGTGCTGGAAGGGTTGGAACAAGGCGTTGCTGAGCAGCGTGGCGAGCTCGACGACGATCCGCGCCCAACCGGGCCGGGTGGCGGAAAGGAGTTCCAATGATCGCCGTGGAACCGGGTCTTCGAGGCCGACCCCCAGGGGACAGACACAGATTGAACGGTGATCCCCGATTGATGTACTTTCGGCAGTGTCCTCGAGCTCAGCTTACCGGACCGATACATCAATCACACCGCCGTGACCGGTGCCGGAGTCGGAACACGCCACGATCCGCACGTCGGTATATAAAAAATAGACGTTTGGTTACCCTTTCACGCGGTGGTTCCAGGCGGTTTTGCGGGGGGAGTACATCAAAATGAGCCACTATTCGTACCCGATGAACGACGAGCGGGAGCGTTTACTAGACAGACTTGAAGAGGAAACCGACGCGGCGACGAGAGCCGAGGCGGTCGATACTGCGATTCGGCACTTCTTACAGGATAAGCAAAACCGAGAGGAGCATTGGGAGGAGTTCACGCCGGAGCAGCTTCGGTTGCTGAACACGTCCGAGCTGAAGGTATCGTACTATCCAAAGGTGAGGTGACGCGAGCCACGAACAGAGCGGCTCACGTCCGCACAACCTCATACGACGCTCGGTAAATCGCACTTCCGTGAGCGGGGTTACTGTAGGAAATCTGGGGCTGGGATGTCCGCGACGAATACCTCCTCGTCTAGCGCGGCCTCGAGCTCCTCTTCGATCGGGATGTACTCATCATCTTCTTCAATATCGAGATCGGGGATCCGAGGCGTTCTGGGAACACCCGGGGGTTGTTCTGGCACACTAGGTGGCTCGATTATCGGCTCTAGCGGATCGAAGTCCATCGGAGGGTCGTCAACTGGTGTGAGACCCGGGCCGCCCGGGATCGGGTCATGGCCCGCCGGCGGCGGGGATTGGTCCTGTGTAGTATCGATATCTGTCGGTGCGCCGACGCCAGCCTCGGCTTTGTTGTCAACACCTACATCAGCCTCAATGCCGGTGTCGAGCGCACTATCGCTCTCAAATCCAGTGTCGGTGTCCGTGTCGGTCTCGGGTGCCACGGCTGTGGGGTCGTTTACGTCCTCGATCGTGCCCAAATCCTCCTCGACATCCGGGAGGAAATCGATCATGTCCTCTTGTCCCGTAGAGCTGGGTTCATCCACCACCGGAGGATCCGGATCTATTCCGGCATCAACTCGCGGCGAGGGTGCGATCCCTGTTGGGTCGTTCACCTCGTCTATCTCGCCAATTGAAGCACCATATCCGGATGCCTCAACCTCGTCAGCTAGCGGTGAGGGTGTGATCCCTGTCGGGTCGTTCACTTCTTCTATCTCGCCAATGAAAGCACCATTATCGGACGCATCAACCTCCTCAGCACTGCTGAGCCCAACACCTGCGCCGACCGTTTCGCCGTCGATTACACCGGGATCAACCGGTCCCACGGGATCGTCTATGGTGTCACGGAGATCTGTTCGCGGGAGATCCGTCGTCTGCGCGCGCGCCTGGATCTGGAAGTTGCTCTCGAAATCATCGATCTCCGTCGCGGTCGATGGTGATCCACGCCCAGAGATCCCCGGGTTGATGTCGTCGTCGCCCACGTCAACCGGCGTCGGATCGCGCGGTGCTTCTGGCACGCTCTCGCGCTCGATGTCGCCGTACCGTTGCTCCTGTTCGAAGATCTGCTGTTCCTGCTGTTGTCGGGCGAGATCTGCCGTGTCGTCCTCTCTCGCAACGATATCGTCAGCCTCAACCACCTCATCCGCCTCGTCGACATCAACATCACCGCGACGCTGCCGGCCGATCTGTGCTTGCCCTCGGTTGGCGCTTGCGAAGTCGTCGAAGTCAATTCGGGCTAGGCGCCGGGCTGAACGACTCGCTGCCGCGCCCGCGCCAAACCCGCCAGCCACGGACCCGAATACCGTTCCGGCTGTTTCAACCGGGGAGCCGGACTCTGCTACAGCCTCGATTCCCTCACTGACCTCTTCGGCGCCTTCCGGGTCTGGAGCAATCCCGACCGGCACGCCACCGACCACACCTATCGGTTGGAGCCCCTCCTGAAGATTACATCGTCGAAACGCGCCCCCTGCATCCGCGGCGAGGGCTGCTGCGGGGCTGATCTCCTCAACGATCTCTTCCGAGCCTTCCAGATC
>NZ_WPCE01000174.1 GCF_009742825.1 Halorubrum sp. CBA1125 | reverse complement strand
ACGCCCGAGCAGCTCGACGAACGCGGCCGAGCGGGCTGCTTGCTCCGCTCGGTTCCGGTTCGGCCGTCGGAGCGACCGCTCCCGAGTCGGCCCGTCGGCGCCGTCACGCGGCGTTCCCGCGATCCGGCGCAGCTCCCGTACGTCGTAGTTCCGTGGATTCAGACTCATGTTCCGTCCGTCGTTCGCGTCCGTACCAGAACCGTCTCGCGTGGGGTATATGAGAGTTAGCGCGCAGTTATCAACTGTGAGAGATTATCGGAGTCATCGGACGAGTCGGTCGGCGGCGGCGACGCTGCCGCCGGCGAGGGCGACGCCGGCGACCACGTCGATCGCCCAGTGGATCCCGAGGAACATCGTCGCCACCACGATGCTCCCCGCCAAGAGGGCGGCGACGGGCGTCCACCGGGGGAACTCGTCGTGCGTCGAGACGGCCGCGAGCAGCACGGTCACCGACAGCGCCGTGTGCAGCGACGGGAACACGTTCGTCTCGACGTTGACCCGAGCGGTGAGCCTCGTCACCTCGCGGAAGGCGTCGAGAAGGACCGCGTCCACCCGCGCGGCGTCCGGATCGGCACCGGGGACCCGGTGGTAGCTCCGCGGCCCGTACGCGACCACGCTCGCGTAGCACGCGACGCCGACGGCGTAGTTGAGGGCGTACGCCGTGACGAGCCGCTTCAGCGGGCGCAGCGTCTCCGCGAACGCGTACGCGACGACCGGGAACGCGAGCAAGACCACGTAGCCGACCACGTACATCGGCCCGAAGTAGTACACTCCCCATGCCGGGATCGCGTCCTGCACAGCGGCCACGAGGTCGCCCTCGACCGCGTATATCGCCGTCGTCGCTCGGACGCCGTACTCGAACGAGAACGCCTCGATCTGCCGCAACAGTCCCTTATTCACGAGGAGGATCGCGGCGAGCACGCCGACCAACGGCGCGACCTCGACGGCGCGCTCGCGGAGCGTGTCGCGATCCGCGAGCACCGCCCGGACGCGGTCGATCCCCACACAGAGCGGGAGGAGGGCTGCGATCGCAGCCGTCGTGGTCCCGCCGACGAGCGCCGCGAGCGTCGCGAACGAGACCGTCATCGATCACGGAGAAGTGGAGTTACTCTGCGGGCTCCGTCGCCCACGGCAGGGGTTCGGTACACCAGTGACAGAAGTCGATGTCGGCGTCCGTCTCTTTCCCGCAGCTCGGACACTCGACCGTCCCAGCCTCGTCGTCGGGGACGGCCGCGGAGGCGGCCGCTCCCGCTGCCCCGTCGTCGTTCACGCTCGCGGCGCGGCGACGGAGCGTCTCCGCGGCGGCGGCGCGGTCCCGTTCGGCGGCGTCGGCCCGTCCGACGAGGTAGGCGTCGACCGCGGAGATCACGTACAACAGGACGATCGGGAGGGTGACGTCAGTCGGCAGCGCGGCGGCGACTTCCGTCGGATTCGTCATCGACGGGTCGATGGACACGTCATAGAGCCCGAACAGGGCGAGCCCGCCGCCGATGATCGTCACGTGCCACAGCAGCGCCCGGCCCCACCGCCGCAACAGGAGGTGCCCGAGCCCCGGCAGCGCCATCGCTAGCACGGCGGCGAGAACGGGGCGCAACTGACCTCGCATGTCGAGAACGTTCGGCCGGCGGCTATTTATGCCTGCGGTGTCGCGGTCGGCGTCTGCGTCTCTGATCGTTGTCGCGGTCGGCGTCTGCGCATCCGCCGGCGTCTGCGCGTCCGTCGGCGTCTGCGGACCGTCGGCGCCTCCGGTTCGGGGACCGTCGCCCGCGGTTCGCGGCTGGCCGCCGCCACGTCGCTTAAGCCCACCCCGACACTACCGTGTCGTATATGCCATCGACGATGGAGGTCAAGTGCGAGCGCGACGACTGCGATCTCGACATGTTCGAGAACCACTACACGTACGACGTCCCGGAGGACCACTCGGTCGAGGACCTCTCGTGTCCGTACTGCGGCGAGAGCGACCTCACCGAGATCGAGGTGTAGCCCGTGGTCGCGATCGTCGAGACGGGGCGGTCGGCGGTCCGCCGCGTCCTCGAACGCGTCGGCCGCGGGTGGAGCAAACTGCAGGAGCGCCGGCCGCTCTCGTACGACCTCCTCGAGAGCGACGACGCGTACCTCGTCGTCTTCGACGCTCCCGGCGTCACCGCCGAGAACCTGAACGTGACGTTCCGGGACCGCACCGTCGAGGTCGAGCTCGACCGGTTCCGGGACTTCTACGACGGGTACGAGATGGTGTTCCCGGGACGGGGGATCTCCCTCTCGGGGACCGCCGAACTCCCCCGCGACGCCAACGTGACGCCGCAGGGCGCGAACGCGACGCTGACCCGAAACGGAACCCTCCAGGTCGAGATTCCGAAGACGGGCGACGCCCGCGACGTCGCGGTCGTCGAGGAAGACGAGACGGACGGCCCCGCAGGCGAGAACTGACGGGGGGGCGCGGCGCATCACCCGTCGGTGCGCCGCTCCACCGTCATCCCCTCCACGATCTCGAACGACTCGTCGCCGTCGAACCGCCTCGGGTCGAAGGCGTCGATCCACGGCGAGGACGGCGCGCCGAACGGCACGCCGTCGAGCGACGCCAGCACGCCCTCCGCGACGAGTTCTCCCACCGCCGGCGCGCGCATGAAGCCGTGGCCCTGCCAGCCGGCGGCGACAAACACCCGGTCGGCCGGGTCGCCGACGGGACCGATGAGCGGGTCGCCGTCGGGCGTCGCCGTGCAGAGTCCGGCCCACGCGCGGTCCACGTCGAGCCCGGAACGGTCCGCGTCCGAATCCTCGGGACGCTCCACGTTCGAACCGCCGGCACCCACCGCGTCGAGACGCTCTCGGAGCGTTAGCGAGACGGACGCGACGAACCGGTCGTCGCCCGCGGGGTCGTACCCGTCGGGATCCGCTCGGACCGGCTCGGTGCCGTCCCCGGCCAGCACTCCCGTCGGGTGGGGGCGCCAGTAGACGTCCGCGGTCGCGTCGTACGTCATCGGGCCGTCGTAGGCGACCCGGGCCGTCAGCGCCTGCGTGCGGTAGGGGACGACGGGGACGGCGACCCCCGCGTCGGCGAGGAACGACTCGGTGTGCGCCCCGACCGCGACGACGACCGCGTCGAACGCGCGACGGTCGAGGGGAGCCGCCCGTTCGTTCCCGGCGTCGTCGTCGATCTTCCCGTCGCCGATTTCCTCGTCGCCGATCTCTTCCTCGTCGGCGTTCCCCCCCAGAACCCGGAGTTCCGGTCCGTCGTCGGCGAGTTCGACCGCGGTGCCGGTCTCGACCGCGGCTCCCTCGCGCCGCGCCCGCGCACCCGTCGCCGAGACGTAGCTCGCGGGGTCACACCACCCGGCGCCGCGGGCGACCGCGGCGACCGCGAGGTCGTCGGTCGCGATCGGGAAGCGGTCGCCGAGGGTCTCGGGGTCGACGAGCGACACCGATCGGCCGTGCGAGCGCATCCGGTCGACCATCGCCGGCACCGCGTCGGCGTCGGGGTCTCCCTCGCGGACGGCGACCACGTACGGGCAGGGCACGAACGAGAACCCCGGAAGCGACCGGTCGACGCCCGGAACCGCTCCATCGCTCGCGCGCCGATCGCGGCGTCGACGTCCTCGGCGTACGCGTCGTACAGCACGCCGGCGGCGCGTCCGGAGCTGGCCGCCCCGAGCCCGTCGCGTTCGTACAGCGTCACCGAGGCGCCGCGGGCGGCGAGGTCGGCGGCGGCGGGCTCCTGCTCGCGGCGGTCATCTTCCTCTGGACGCCGGCGCACTTCTATAACCTCGCGCTGGCGTACAAAGACGACTACGAGCGCGGCGGCTTCCCGATGATGCCCGTGGTCCGCGGCGAGACGGCGACCCGTCGGCACATCCTCTGGTACCTCGGCGCGACGCTGGTCGCCGCCGTCGCGCTCCCGGTGGTCGCCGACCCGCTCGGCGGGCTGTACGCCGCGGTCGGCGTGGTGCTCGGCGCCGTCTTCCTCTGGACCGTCGTCCGGCTCCACTACGAGCAGACGGAGGCGGCGGCGTTCCGCGCGTTCCACGCGTCGAACGCGTACCTCGGACTGCTGCTGTTCGCGGTCGTCTTCGACGCGCTGGCGGTCTGACCGGTCCGGCGCTCGCCGTCAGTCGTCGCCGGGGAGGACGGTCGATGCTCGCCGTCAGTCGTCGCCGGGGAGGACGGTCGGTGCTCGCCCGGACTGAACGACCGTCGCGGTCGACATCCCCCACCATTCGGGAGGCGAGGGCGGCTCGTGACACCGTCGGCGTTGCGGAATATTTTTATAACGAAACGCGACTACGTACTGGTAATGAGCGCGGAGGCTCGTCTCGAGGCCGTTCTCGTCCGAGGCCGACGAGCCCCGCGACCGCGACGAGGCGTCCGACCGCCGCGACCGGCTTCCGGCGCGGCGCGACGACCGGCCCCCCGTGGCCGATAACCTTTCATCCCTCGTCGCGTTCGCGCCGTTTCGTTCCGAAGAGTCACGGCTCTCCGTCCCGTTAGCGTCCGCTCCAGGAATTTATTGCAAAATATAAATCGCTGAATTTAAGGGTGTAGAAGGGATCTTCTCCGGTAATGACGAGCGTTGCACTCGCGTTCAGTGGGGGACTCGACACCACCGTCTGCGTACCGATACTGAAAGAGGAGTACGGCTACGACGAGGTCATCGGCGTCAACGTCGACGTCGGACAGCCGACCGAGGAGTTCGACGAGGCCGAAGAGACTGCCGAGGCGCTGGGGCTCGACCTCCACGTGGTCGACGCGAAAGACGAGTTCGCGGAGCTGTGTTTCGACGCGGTGAAGACGAACGCCACCTACCAGGGCTATCCGCTCGGTACCGCGCTGGCGCGTCCCGTCATCGCCGAGGCCATCCTGGCGGTCGCCGAGGAGCAGGGCTGTGACGCCATCGCGCACGGCTGTACGGGCAAGGGCAACGACCAGCTCCGGTTCGAGGCCGTCTGGCGCGGCTCCGACCTCGAGGTCATCGCGCCGGTCCGCGAACTCGGACTCACCCGCCAGTGGGAGATCGACTACGCCGCCGAGAAGGACCTCCCCGTCGAGGCGGGCGACGGCGGCGTCTGGTCGATCGACGAGAACATCTGGTCGCGCGCGGTCGAGGGCGGCAAGCTGGAGAATCCCAACTACGAGCCGCCGGAAGAGATCTACGAGTGGACCGCCGAGCCCGAGGGCGAGACCACCATCGAGGTGACCTTCGAGGCGGGCGTCCCGGTCGCCGTCGACGGCGAGGAGATGGACCCCGTGCCGCTCATCCAGCACCTCAACGAGCACGCCGGCTCGTACGGCGTCGGCCGCACCGACGTGATGGAAGACCGCATGCTCGGGCTGAAGGTGCGCGAGAACTACGAGCACCCGGCCGCGACCGTCCTGCTGACGGCCCATCAGGCCCTCGAAGACCTCGTCCTCACCAAGAACGAGCGCTCGTTCAAGAAGGGGATCGAACAGGAGTGGGCCGAGAAGGCCTACCAGGGGCTCGTGTTCGCGCCGGTCGTCGACGCGCTGAACGCGTTCGTCGACGAGACCCAGGCGGCGGTGACCGGCTCGGCGACCGTGAAGGTCTCGGGCGGCAACTGCCGCGTCGTCGCCCGCGACTCCGAGTACGCGGTGTACTCCGAGGAGATGGCCTCCTTCAACACCGAGGACGTCGCCGGCATCGCCCAGGAGGACGCCACGGGCGTCGCGAAGTACCACGGCCTCCAGGAGCGGCTCGCCAACGAGGTCCACGCGGGCGTCTCGAAGCCCGAGCTGGCGACCGACGGATCCGGCATGGACGAGACGAGCGAGACAGACGACACACGGGAGTGATCACATGACCGACGACCCTGGCACCGCCGTCCGCCGCGACCGCTTCAGCGGCGGCCCCGCCCGCGAGTTCCTGTCGAGCCTCGCGGCCGACGCGGCGATCTTCGAGGCCGACCTCGCGGTCGACCGCGCGCACACGGTGATGCTCGCCGAGCAGGGGATCGTCGACGACGCGGTCGCGGGCGAGATCCTCGCCGCGCTCGACGACGTCG
>NZ_WPCE01000056.1 GCF_009742825.1 Halorubrum sp. CBA1125 | reverse complement strand
CGGCCGTGACGCCCGGGAACTCCGGATCCAGGTGGACGGGCGTCTCGCGGAGGTCGCTCGGCACCGCGAACGGCAGATCGAGGTCGCCGAACGTCGGAATCGGCTCGTCGACCGGAAAGCGCTCGCGCGGGAGCGTCGCCGTCGACTCCGGGATCGGAACGTACGCGAAGGAGCCGTCGGGGTACACCGGCCCACGGAACCCCGGTTCGTTCGTGTTGGCGGCGACGTTGACGGCGACGGCGCGCGGCATGGCAGGCGGCGGTCGCGAGGAGACGGGAATCGACCCGATCAGTCCGCCGTCGCGGCGGTCGGCTCGTGGTCGATCTCCGTCCCGAGGAGGTCCAAGAACTGCGCGATCCACTCGGGGTGGTCGGGCCACGCCTGCGCGGTGACGAGGTTGCCGTCGGTCGTCACCTCGTCGACCCACGCGCAGCCCGCGGCCTCGACTTCGGGCCTGACCGCGGGGTACGCGGTCATCTCGTACCCGTCCAGCACGCCCGCGGCCGCGAGGATCTGCGGGCCGTGGCAGATCGCGGCGACCGGCTTGTCGGCCTCGAAGAAGTGACGCACCGTGTCGAGCACCGCCTCGTACCCGCGGAGGTACTCGGGGGCGCGCCCGCCGGGGACGACCAGCGCGTCGTAGTCCGCGGGGTCCACCTCGTCGAGCCCGTGGGTGAGCGCGAAGTCGTGGCCGCGCGTCTCGAGGTACGTCTGGTCGCCGCGGAAGTCGTGGATCGCCGTCTTGACGCTGTCGTCTGCGCCCTTCTCCGGGCAGACCGCGTGGACCTCGTGGCCGACCGCCTGGAGCGCCTGGAACGGGACCATGATCTCGTAGTCCTCGCCGAAGTCGCCCACGATCATCAGGATCTGTTTTCCTGTCATATGTCTATCACTGCACGCCACTACGCGCCGCGGACAGATAACGATACTGGCGAGCGATACCACACGACGAACCAGCCCCATCTGACAGAGCGGTAGTGCTCGGACGGCCACTTACAGACGGTGTAGCGGCGGCGCGCCTGCGAGCGGTCGCCGGCGGCGACCGCGAGAAGCGCGCGAGGGAGTCGCTGGCGGCGGTCGCCGCCAGCGACGAGGCTGGGGAGGGGTGAGGGGCGGGTGCGTTCCCGCGAACGGAGTGAGCGGGAGTACGGAAGTCGCGGCGCCGAGCGGAGCGAGGCGACCGGCTTCCGGTAGTGCCGTTCGGGGTGGAGCTCAAAGGGGCAGCCGTGAGGGCGAAGTCCGGGGACGTAAGGACCACAGGCCGTGAACGAAGTGAACGGTCGAGGATCACAGCGAGCCGCGCGAGCCCTCACGGCTGGGGCTTTGTGAGTGTTCTCCACGGTGAGGGCGATGTATTACCGAACGATCCGGCCCCAATCCAGAGAAGCGTCCTCGTAGCACACGCGTCCTGAGAGTTAATTCGTCATTTCCGCTATGACATAAACCGGCGCGAGAAGAGCTCTATGATACCCTCGACGACGCCCGGGTAAGCGTCACGCCGAGCGGGGGAATTAAGCCCGTCGTCTCCACCCACTACGTAATGATCGGACAGCGGAACCGGTCGGCGACGCCGGTCGTGCTGCTCGTCGTCGCGCTTCTCGTGGCGGCCGTCGCGCCCGCCGGCGTCGCCGGCGTCGGCGATGTCGACGGTAGTCAGTCCGTCGCCGGGAGCGGCGTCACTGATTCCACCACGATCGACGCCGCCGACTCCGCCGCGATCGACGACCCTCGGGCGTCGAGGACTTTGGGCCGTCCGACCGCGACGCGATCGGCCCCGGGATCCACTCGGCGAACGGCACCGTCGAGGTGGTGGTTCGGTTCGAGGACGACGCCCAGTTCGGTCCGAACGCGGCCGGAGAGTCGGAGACGATATCGACCGACGAACTGAAGGCGAGCGCCGCGAGCGCGCAGGACGAGTTCGACCGGTTCGCGCGGTCGACGCCCGCGGTCACCGTCGAGCGGAGCTTCTGGATCGCGAACGCGATGCTCGTCACGGTCGACACCGACCGCGTCCCGGTCAACCGGCTGCTCGACGTGCGCGGCGTCGACCGCGTCCACGAGAACTTCGAGGTCGAACTCGACTCGGCCGCGGCCGCCGAAAGCGGCGCGACGGGGTCGGTCGGTAGCCCTGCCGCGGCGCGGGGCCCCGCGGCGGACACCGTTTCCACGACTGCGACGTCGACCAACGCGACCTACGGGGTCGAGATGGTGCGCGCGCCCGAGGTGTGGGAGACGTACGACACCCGCGGCGAGGGCGCCACGGTCGCCGTGTTGGATACGGGAATCGACCCAGACCATCCCGATTTGAACGTGAGCGGGTGGGCAGAGATCGATGAGAATGGTGACGTGATACAGAACGATGACGGGCCGTACGATCTGAACGGTCACGGTACCCACGTTGCCGGTACCGTAGCAGGGAGAAACACGAGCGGGACTGCGATTGGAGTCGCGCCAGAGGCGAAAGTACATGCGATCAAGGTCTTTCCCGAAGATAGCCGAAGCACGAGTTTCACTCGGGTCGTCGGTGGAATGGAGGCTGCACTCAACGAAAGCGTGGTCGGCGAGCAGGCAGACATCCTCCACATGAGTCTAGGGTCGGACGGATACTATGAGCAGATGATCGAACCGGTTCGAAACGCCAACGATGCCGGCGCGATCGTCATCGCATCCTCCGGGAACAAGGGAGATGGAACATCCAGTTCGCCAGGAAACGTCTACGATTCGCTCGCAGTTGGCGCCGTCGATGCTAATCAGGACGTTGCATCGATCTCCAGCGGTGAGACCGTCGACACTGACAGCGCTTGGGGAAGCGACGCCCCGAACGACTGGCCCGCCGAGTACATCGTGCCAGACGTGACGGCTCCAGGGGTGAACGTCTACTCGGCCGATCCGGGCGGAACCTACAGTGAAAAAGACGGCACCTCGATGGCGGCACCGCACGTCAGCGGCGTCGCGGCGCTGGTGATCTCGGCGACCTCGCGGGACGCCTCTGACGACGAACTTTACGATACACTGCGCGACACTGCGAACCATCCCGACGATGCCAGTGAACCGGATGATCGCTACGGAACTGGAATCGTAGACGGCTTCGAAGCCGTGACGTCGACGGATCCGTACTACGAGGTGACGAATCTCTCTGCCGCGACGATCGTGGAGCAAAACGCGACGCTCGATGCGACGGCGAACGTGACGAACCCGGATCCGATACCGGGCGAGAACCGCACCGTCGAACTCCGCCTCGTGAACCCCGACGACGGGACCAACGTGACCCTCGACGAGACGAACGTGTCGCTCGGGGCGGGCAACACCACGACGGTGGCGCTGAACGGGACGGTTCCCGACGGCTTCCCGACCGGAGAGATGGAGATCGCGGTCGCCTCGCCCGAAGACGACGCCACCGCCTCGATCCGGGTCGCGGAGGCGGTGGGGACGGTGAACGGGACGGTAACGGACGCGGAGACGGACGCGACGCTCTCCGGAGTCGACGTGACCGTCCGGAACGGCACCGAGGCGGTGGGCGCGACGGCGACCGGCAGCGACGGGACCTACGCCGTCGACGTGCCGGCCACCACCCTGAACGTCACCGCCAGCAACGCGACTTACCGTCCGGAGAACACCTCGGTGACGCTGACCGGGTCCGGAGACGTGGCGACCGCGGACTTCGCGCTGACGCTCCGGAACGGGACGCTCGCGGGCGACGTGACCGCGAGCGACGGGCTCGGCGCGCCGGGGAACGCGACCGTGACCGTCGCCAACGAGACGAACGACACCGTCGCCGCGGTCGACGCCGGCGCCGACGGGGCGTACGCGGTCGACCTCCGACCCGGAACCTACGACGTCACCGCGGACGCGTCCGACTTCGCGTCGACGAACGTGACGGGCGTCGCCGTCGAGCCGAACGCGACGACCGACCCGAACCTCGAACTCGTCCCGCTCCCCGCGGCGCTGTCCGGCACGGTGACGAACATGACCGACGGGGAGCCGATCGCGGACGCCTCGGTGAGCGCGACCCGAACCGGGGGCGGAACGCTGTCGAACGAGACGGACGCGAACGGGAGCTACGCGTTCACCGCGGCGGACCGCGGCGAGTACGTGCTGACGGTCGGCGCCGACGGCTACGCCGACGCGACGCGAACGGTCGACCTCCCGGCCAACGGGAGCGTCGAGGCGGACGTCTCGCTGAAGCCCCGTGCGGTCTTCACGATCACGGACGCCGCCGGTCCCGGAGAAGTCGAGCGGGGAACGTCCGGTTCGTTCGACGTCTCGCTGCGCAACGACGGACGCGCCGCCGGCGACGCGACCGTCTCGTTCGCGGTGGACCCGGCGGGGAGCGCCGACCAGGTGACCGTCTCGGACGTCGACGTCGGTACCACCGAAACGGCGTCGGCCGCCGTCGCGATCCCCGCCGACGCGGAGACGGGCACGTACCAGCTGACCGCGACGACCGCGGACGATTCCCAGTCGACCTCGTTCGAGGTGACCGAGGCCAGCACGGGCGAGAACGGAGGGGATACGACGAGCGATCCCGGCGGCGGAGGTGGCGGTGGTGGAGGTGGCGGAGGCGGAGGTGGAGGTGGGCCCATCGCTTCCGCGACCGACGAGGAGACGACGGAGAACGCGACGGCCGACAACGCGACGACGGAGAACGCGACAGGCGACGAGGGTGCGCCCGTCAACGAAGAGACGGCCGACGAGGACGCGTCCGCCGACGCGGACGATGGAGCCGAGGACGGAGACGACGACGCGGACGGTGATCTCGACACTGGCACGACTGACGGCGACGATGCCGGCGGTGATGGCTCCGGGAGCGATGGCGGAACCGGGGGAGACGAGTCCACCGAAGACGACGGGGGGACCGAGAGCGGCGTCCCCGGATTCGGCGTTCCGGCCGGCGTGGCTGCGCTCCTCGCCGTGCTCCTGCTGGGTCGGAGACGCCGCAACGACGGGTGACTCCGGCGGAGCGCGATCCCGATTTCGCCGGCGACCGAGGGTGGTCGAGAAGAGCGGGTGGACGACGGCGGAGCCGATGTCGATAGGCGCCTTGAGCCTACAGCTCGCCCAGCTTCCGGAGCAGCTGGCCGCGGTACTCCTCGTCGGCGTTGACGCCCTTGATCTCGAGCACGTTGCGCTCGAGCTTGTCGAGCGCGACGTGGAAGGCGTGCTCGGCGCCGTAGCCCTCGCCGGAGCCGCCGACCTGTCCCTCGTTGGTCCGAAGGCGGATCTGACACTGGATCAGGGGCGTGCCGCGAAGTTTCTCTTTGTGCGCGTGGAACCGGACGTGCGCGTGGATGACGTGCATCGCGGCGTACTTGTCCGCGACCTGTTCGATCGACTCGACGATGTGCCCGCGCGTGGTCGTGTCGAGGAGGTCGACGTTGGTGATCTGGACGTCCATCGAGTCCTCCTCGGTGAACGTGAGCGCGCGCAGCACGTCGGTCTTGGTCACGATCCCCGCGACGGTGTCGGAACCGTCCGGGGTGACGACGAGCCCGGAGACCTCGTTGTCGAACATCCGCTCGACGGCGGCCCGGACCGTCTCGTCGGCGGTCGTGGTGACGACCGGACTCGACATGATGTCGTAGACGGGGATGTCGAGCATCCGGTCGATGTCGCCGGCGCGGTCGCCGCTGCCCTGTCGCTCCTGGTCGCGGACGACGAACTCGACGATGTCGTTGGTGGTGACGACGCCGACGAGCGTCCCGTCGTCGTCGAGGGCGGGCAGCCGGGAGACGCCGTTCTCGCGGAGGCGGTTGATCGCTCGCCCGACGCTGTCCGTCTCCCCGATCCCGACCACTTCCTCGGTCGCGATCTGCTCGACGGTGATCGCGTCGAGGCTGTCGACGACGGCTTCGAGGATCTGGTCGACCGTGACGATCCCGTAGAGCTTCTCGCCCTCGTAGACGGGTGCGATCTTCACGTCGCCCTCGACGAGGAGTCGCGCGGTCTCGCGGACGTCCTCGGTGCGGTCGACCGAGGGGGCCGACTTCATCACGGCCGACACCTTGGTGTCGTCCTCCATGCGGGACCGGAGGAGCTGCTTCTCGCCGACGACGCCGGCGTATTCGCCGTCTTCGGTGACCACGATCCCCTTCGGGTTCTCCCGCTCGAAGATGGATCTGACCTTGGCGAGCCGCTCGTCGACGTCGACCTCGACGTACTCCGGCGCCGCGATATTAGCGATATTCATGGGCGTGCTGAAGATTTGGCGGGCCGGGTATTGAAAGTGCGGGAGTCGTCTCTCCCCGTGCGGACTCCACGCATGGGGCGTCCCGGCACGTCTCGTGGACCCCGTCGGGTACTCTCGTGGACCCCGTCGGCTCGGACGCGTGGATGTCGAACGCGCGCTCGGAGGCACGATCGGTGAAACCTTTTTCTCGGTTACCGACGGAGGTAGCGGTGTGTACGACGCCGTCGTCTTCGACAACGACGGAGTGCTGGTCGGACGGACCCCCTTCGACACGCTCCGCGAGGCCGCGTGGGACGCGTTCGTGAGCCTCGGCGTCGAGGATCCCGATTTGGCCCACGTCGACGACGTCGCGGTCGGTGTCGACCCGGCGACGCTGACGGACATCTGCGAGCGCTACGGGGTCGACCCGGTCGAGTTCTGGCGCGTCCGCGACGAGACCGCGTCGACCGCGCAGGTCGACGCGGCGCGGAAGGGCCAGAAGACCCCCTACGACGACGTAGACGCGATACGTCACCTCGACGCCGCGCTCGGCGTCGTCTCCTCGAACCAGCAGGCGACCGTCGACGCCCTCCTCGACCACTTCGGGCTCGCCGGCCGATTCGAGGTCGCGTACGGCCGCGAGCCCTCGATCGCCAGCCTCTCGCGGAAGAAACCGTCCCCGTACTACATCGAGCGCGCCCTCGAGGACCTCGGCGCCGACACCGCCCTGTTCGTCGGCGACAACGAGTCCGACGTCCGCGCGGCCGACAACGCCGGAATCGACTCGGCGTTCGTCCGCCGGCCGCACCGCCGCTCGACCGAACTCACCTGTCAGCCGACCTACGAGATCGACGACCTCCACGACCTCGTCGGTATCTGCGGACGAGCCCCGACGGAGGGCGACGACGGGATCTGAGGCCGGTCCACCCGATCGGAGCGCTCGGCGACCGCAACCGTGATGCGGCGGGCGACCGAGCCTCCCCCCATGTCCCCGCCCTCCACGTCGCCGTCCGCCACGGACTCCGACCCCGTCAACGCGCGATCGGACGTCCGGCGGATCGTCCGGCGGTATCACCGACTCGAACGCGCCACCTCCTGGACCGTCGCCCTCTCGGCGGGGGGAGCGTTCCTCGTGACCTACGGGGCGCTCTCGCTGTGGCCGGCCCTCGGGGTCGCGGGCGCGCTCGTCGTCGCGACCCGGCTGCCGGCCTTCAGGCGCCGCGGCACGACCAGGCTCCGCACCGAGGCGGCACCCGAGACCGTGCGGGCGGCGTTCGCCGGCCCGGAACCCCCGATCCTCGCGTTCCAGTGGGGGATCGCGGACGAGGTGGTGCCGACCGACGACGGGACGGCCGCGACCTACGAGTTCTCGTACCTGTTCGGACTCCGGAACGTCTCTATCGACCTCGACGTCGACGTGACCGACGCGTCCGGGACGAACGGGCCGAACGGTTTGGACGATTCAGACGAATCGGATAGTTCGGACGTACCGGGCGACGTAGTCGCGATCGTCGACATCGAGGGCACCGCGAACGACCGGTCCTGGGGCGCGTACACGGCCACGATCCGCGACGTCGGCGGGGCGGAATCGGCAGCCGAGACGGTCGTCGACGTCGAGTTGCATCCGACCCGTCGGTTCGATCTCGGGCGGCTACCGCAGGGACTGATCGCCGATCGTTACTACGAGGACGCCCTCGCCGCGCAGGGGTACGAGGTCGTCGATCGGTCCGTCTCGCTCACGGTGCTTTGAGCGGCCGTGGGGGAACGGTCGGCCGTGAGGGGAGCGACGGAGGTCACGCGACGAGTTCGGTCTTCGGCGCGTCGACGACGGTCCGCGAGACGGCCTCGTGGCCGTCTACCCCGCGGAGGTCCACTCCGCGGAGCCGGAGTGCGATCGCGGCGTCGGCGCGCTCTGCGTCGGCGCGCGGCCGGATCCTCGTCTCGACGCGATCGCCGGCGGCGTCGTCGGCCGTGATGCCCGCGTCGCTCGTCTCGCCGACGACGGCGTCGCCGCTCGCGTCGGCGCCGTCGCCACCGAACCACCCGCCACCGGATCCCTCGTCGCCGAACCAACCGTCGCCGAACCAGCCGTCGCCGAACCAACCGTCGTCGGTCTCCTCGCGGTGAACCACGACGAGTTCGTCGTCGTCGAACGCGACGTGCTCGACGGTCCGCAGGGAGATCGTCGTCTCGCGGTTCCGTACCGCCGACGCGGCGATGCTTCCGATCGCGGTCAGGAGACCGAGCGTCGCTAAGGTGAACTCCGGGTCGCCGCCGTCGCCCCAGAGCTGGACGACGACGCCGAGGACGGCGAACACGACCGTGACGAGAGACCAGTCCGCGGCGGCGAACACCGGCGGAACCCTCCCCGCGGCAATCGTCCGGAGATTGCCGACGGCCCGGGAGACCAACCCACGCCGTATCTGGATCGCGTCCGGGGCGACCTGCACGGTGCCGCGGACCGTCGCGAACGACCACGTGCCGGTGTGAGTCATCGATCGCGTGGACGGGGCGACGTGAGGGGACGCGAACGCTGGCTGGACCGCTGGCGTCGGTCGACACGCGGGCGACGGAGCAGAGTCGGTCGAACCGTGTCGGCGCCGACGAAGGGTCGGCAGGAGGGGATGAACGGGGACATTGACGGCTGGATACTCGCGGGGCGGCGGCTTAAAATCACCCACGCACGCACGACACCGTCCGCGGACCGCGACAGTGTCCGTGACGGCAGTCAGCGATCCGTGACGGGGGTCGACGATTCGGGACGGCGGTCGACGATCCGGGACGGCGGTCGGCGACCGCTGTCGACGTCGCCGAGGCGCACTGGACACCCCCGTCGAACGATCGCCCGGGAAGCAGACCCGTTTCGGCGAAGTGTCGCGCGGAACGATGCCACGTTCGTGTATAGATGACTACCGTCTACAGCGAAGATGACCACGATCCCGCGTCGTTTTTATGCTCCCTCCGTCTCGGTCCGATATGACCCGGACTATCGACGGGAACGCCGTCGCCGCCGACGTGCGCGACGACGTCGCCGAGTGCGTCGCGACGCTCGAGGCCGCCGGCGTGACGCCGGGGCTCGCCACCGTGCTGATGAGCGAAGACCCCGCGAGCGAGACGTACGTCTCGATGAAACAGCGCGACTGCGAGGAGGTCGGCATCGAGGGAATCGACGTCGAACTCGACGCAGACGCGCCGGCCGCGGAGCTGTTCGAGACGATCGACGACCTCAACGCCCGCGAGGACGTCCACGGAATCCTCGTCCAACTGCCCGTCCCCGACCACGTCGACAAGCGGCGCGTCCTCCGGCGGATAGCGCCCGAGAAGGACGTCGACGGCTTCCACCCAGAGAACGTCGGGCGGCTCGTCGCCGGCGACGCCCGGTTCAAACCCTGTACGCCACACGGCGTGCAGAAACTCCTCGAGGCGTACGACGTCGAGACCGAGGGCGCCGACGCGGTCGTCGTCGGCCGGTCGGACATCGTGGGGAAGCCGATGGCGAACCTCCTGATACAGAAGTCGCCCGTCGGTAACGCGACCACGACCGTCTGTCACTCCCGGACCGAGGATCTGGCGGGAAAACTCGCCGACGCGGACATCGTGATCGCCGCCGCCGGCATGCCCGAGTTCATCGACGGCTCGATGCTGAAGCCGGGTGCGACCGTGATCGACGTGGGAATAAACCGCGTCGACGCCGACACCGAGAAGGGGTACGCGCTCGTCGGCGACGTCGACTACGAGTCCGCGAGCGAGGTCGCCGGCGCGATCACGCCGGTCCCCGGGGGCGTCGGGCCGATGACCCGCGCGATGCTCCTGTACAACACCGTGCAGGCGGCGAGCCTGCAACACGACGTCGAGATCGACCTCTGAATCGCTGACCGACGCGACTGCCGTCAGGCGCCGCCTGTCTCTTCGGCGTCGGCGTCTTCGCCGTCGGCGCCTGGATCGTCTCTACCGTCCCGTTCATCACCGGTTCGCTCGTCACCGTCGCCGTCGCTCTCGTCGTCGCGTGCGCCGTCTCTGTCTGCGTCGTTTTCGTCCCCTTCGCCGCCGTCACCGTCGCTGTCCGGCGCTTCGGCTCCCGCTGTCGACTCTCCCGCGTCGACCGCCGAATCGGCGCCCGTCTCCGGTGGTTCGGTCGGATCCGCCGGCTCGAACCCGGCCGTCTCCAGGTCGGCCTCGACGTCGTCCCGCGGGTCGTGTCCCCGCTCGCGGAGGACCGCCGCGACGGCCTCGCGGTCGACGGTCCCCGAGACGGTGCGCGGCAGTGATCCGACGTACGCGATCGTCTTCGGGATCTTGAACCCGGCGAGCCGCTCGCGGGCGAACGCGACGAGCGCCTGCTCGTTTACGGGTGGACCGTCCGATCGACCGACGTCTTCGTCCGCGTCGCTCGGGGCGTCACCGACCGCCACGAGCGCCGAGACGCGCTCGCCCCACACGTCGTCGTCGAGCCCGACCACGGCGGCGTCCTCCACGCCGGGAAACCCCCGGAGCACGTCGGCGACCTCGCCCGGCTCGACGTTCTCGCCGCCGCTTATGATGCGGTCGTCGAGGCGGTTGAGGACGTACAGGTAGCCGTCCTCGTCGAGCCGCCCGACGTCGCCGGTGTGGAGCCCGTGCGGACCGAACGACGACCGGTCGAGGTCGCCCGACTGCCCGTCGAGGTAGCCCGGCGTCACGGTCGGACCGTCGACGACGATCTCGCCGGTCTCGTTCCGGTCGACGGGAGTGCCGTCGTCGTCGACGACGGCGACGTCCGTGCCGAAAAGCGGCCGTCCGACGGTGCCATGTCGGTCCCGCGTCTGCCGGGGCGTGGCGGTGGCGATCTGCGAGGCCGTCTCGGTCATCCCGTAGGTCGGGTACACCGGAATCGAGTAGTCGTGACAGCGCTCGATCAGCTCGTCCGGGGCGGGAGCGCCGCCGAGCAGCACCGCGCGGAGGGAGTCCGCGAGGGTTCCGCGGCTGTCGAGCATCCGTTCGAGCATCGTCGGCACGAGCGAGACGCCGGTGACGTCGTACGCGTCGATGTCGTCGGCGGCCCCGCCGGGGGCGAACCCCTCGCGGAGCACGAGCGTCGACCCGTACAGCACGGAGCGGTACACGGGGGCGAGCCCGCCCATGTGGTGTAACGAGAGACACACGAGCCAGCGGTCGTCGGCGTCGACGCCGAGCCGAAACCCGGACGCGACCGCGGAACTGTACACGTTGCCAGCGGTGAGCGGCACCGGCTTGGGCGTCCCCGTCGTCCCGGAGGTGAAGAGCACGCACAGGTGGTCCGTCTCGGACCACTCGGCCGGGTCGACCGGATCGGGCTCGACGTCGTGGACGCCCGTAACCGCCGGGTCGTCGGGCTCGTCGACGGAGAAGACGGGGACATCCGCGACCTCCGCGGCGCCGAGCGCGTCGCACTCGGTCGACTCGGCACAGACGACCGCCGAGAGGTCCGCACGGTCGATGCGCGCCGCGAGTTCGCGCTCGGTGAGGGTGTCGGCGAGCGGGACGAACGTCGCGCCGATCCGCATCGCCGCGTGAACCAGTCCGACGGTGCCGACGTACGGGGGCGTGAGGACGCCGATCCTGTCGCCGGCGGCGATTCCGTGCGCCACGAGCCGCCCGGCCGTCTCCGAGACGAGTCGGTCGAGAGCCGTGTACGTCCACGCCTCGCCGTCCTCGGCACGCACGAGCGCCGTGTCGTCCGGCGACGAGACGACGCGGTGTGACAGCCAGTCACGCATGGGGATCACCCGCGTGGCATCCGCGTGGACGGGTGCGGGCTACGCATCGTTCGACTCTGAGGACTGTCGCACGGTCAGTACCGGGACGTCCGCCGTCCGGACGACCCGCTCCGTGACGCTGCCGAGGAGGTACCGGTCGAGCCCCTTTCGGCCGTGCGTGCCCATCACGATCATGTCGACCGCGTGCTCGTCGACGTAGTCGCGGATCGACCGGTAGGCGGTGCCGGTCTCGATCGCCGTCACGCACTCGACGCCGGCGTCCGCGGCGGCGTCGGCGACGCGACGGGTCGCTTCCTCGCCCTCCGCTTCGAGCGCCTCGACGACGATCTCCGCGCCGGCCTCCAGGCTCGAGTACGCGCTCCCGTCGATGACGTAGAGCGCGTGGAGACGGGCGTCGTACTGGTTCGCGAGGTCGATCGCGTGGTCGATCGCGGCGTCGGACGCGGGACTACCGTCGGTCGGGACGAGGATCTCCGAGTACATCTCGTCGGGGCGTACGCCGGTATCGATTAAAAACCCGATCACCGTTCTCGAACCGACCGGCGACCGAACTGACTGACGACACGATTCGAGCGGTGATCGACCCGTGGCGACGCGGAACCCGGTCGCTCCTACCGGAAGCCCATCGCCTCGATCTGCTCCTGGTAGCGGTTGCGGATGGTGACCTCGGTGACCTGGGCGACGTCGGCGACCTCGCGTTGGGTCTTCTTCTCGTTACAGAGGAGCGAGGCGGCGTAGATCGCGGCCGCGGCGAACCCGGTCGGAGACTTCCCAGAGAGCAGCCCCTGTTCGGCGGAGACGTCGATGATCTCGGTCGCCTTCGACTGCACCTCCTCGGAGAGCTGTAGCGACGACGCGAACCGCGGGACGAACTGCTTGGGGTCGACCGGCTTCAGCTCTAAGCCGAGTTCTTGGGAGATGTACCGGTAGGTGCGTCCGATCTCCTTTTGTGGCACTCGCGACACGTCGGCGACCTCGTCGAGCGAGCGCGGGATTCCCTCCTGCCGACAGGCGGCGTAGAGGGCGGCGGTGGAGACGCCCTCGATCGATCGGCCGCGGATGAGGTCTTCGCTGAGCGCGCGTCGGTAGATGACGGACGCGACCTCGCGAACGGACCGGGGGACGCCCAGCGCGCTGGCCATGCGGTCGATCTCCGAGAGCGCGAACTGGAGGTTGCGCTCGCCCGCGTCCTTGGTTCTGATTCGCTCCTGCCACTTGCGAAGCCGGTGCATCTGCGACCGCTTCTCCGAGGAGAGCGACCGCCCGTACGCGTCCTTGTCCTTCCAGTCGATCGTCGTCGTCAGCCCCTTGTCGTGCATCGTCTCGGTGATCGGGGCCCCCACGCGCGACTTCGACTGCCGCTCCGAGTGGTTGAACGCGCGCCACTCCGGGCCGCGGTCGAGGTTGCGCTCGTCCAGTACCAGGCCGCAGTCCTCACAGACGAGTTCCTGGTCGGCGTCGGTGACGATCTCCGTCGAGTCGCACTCCGGACAGGCGAGCGTCTCCGCGTCCGATTCCCGCTCGGTGTCCTGCTCCCGTTGGCGCTGGCGGCTCGGACGTTCCATTATAAGGCTTCTGGTCACTGCCACAGTTAAACCTTTGTTCCGGGTATCGACCGAGTTCGGCCGTCGTCGATTCGGCGGACCGGTCGAGACGAGGGCGTTCGAGCACGCTATCCGAAGGATTCGACGAGACGCGGCACGAATATCAGCGCGACCGTCCGCGGATTCGACGCGATGCCGAACACGTAACGTGACCGCCGGAGCCGGTCGGGGCGACGGACGCTCGGACCGCTGCACCCGATATATTACTATTAAACATTTACAAACAATTATGTATTACCATCGTATATGTACCCGTATGTGCACGACGCGACCAGACGGGGACGGGGCGGTGTCTGCGCCGACGAAGCGTGCCCGATGCGAGCGGTTCGCGCTCGCCCGGGCCGACCGCGACGGCACCACGTGAGCATGGCGACGAAGCGATCGCTCGCGACCAAACTCGGTGTGGTCGCGGGCTTCGAGAACCCCCGCGCTGCGCTCGAACAGTACCCCACGCCGCCGGATCTGGCGGCGCACGTCGTCCACCTCGCCGACCTCCACGGCGACATCGACGGCAAGACGGTCGCCGACCTCGGCGCCGGGACGGGGATGCTCGCGCTCGCGGCGGCGCTCCGCGGTCCCGCCCGGGTGATCGGTATCGAACTCGACCGCGACGCGCTGACGACCGCGGCCGGGAACGAGCGCCGGGTCGCGGCCAGCGCGCCCGTCCACTGGATCCAGGGGGACGCTACGCGGCTCCCGTTCGACGCTCCCGACCCCGTGACGGTGGTGATGAATCCGCCGTTCGGCGCGCAGGACGGGAACCGCAACGCCGACCGCGAGTTCCTCGCCGCCGCGAGCCGGATCGCCGCCGTCTCGTACTCGGTCCACAACGCCGGCAGCCGGGAGTTCGTCGAGGCGTTCGCGGCCGACAACGGCGGCGAGGTGACCCACGCGTTCGCGGCCGAGCTCGCGGTCGACGCGCAGTTCGACCACCACACCGAGGAGACGCGCGACCTCGACGTGGAGATCTACCGGATCGAGTGGACGTGACTCGCAGGTCGGCCGCCGGCTACTGCCGTCCCTCGTACCGTTCTCGTTCGGCGATCCGAACTCGCGTTTCCCCCCGCTCGGCGAACACCGCCTGCGTGTCACCGGGGAAGTCGGGCGCCGCGACGTCCTCCCGCACGAACGTGACGCCACGGAGCGTCACCGACTCGTTGGCGGCCGGCAGCGGCGCGGTCGCGTTCGACCCCTCGTGTTCGACCCGGAGTTCGAATCCCCCTTCGACCGCAGCGACGGTGACGTTCCGACCGTCGATCTGCGGCTCGGCGCGGGCAGGCTCGCTCGTGAAAAGCGTCGTGCGGGTCTCGTTGCGCACCGCGTCCACCCGGTAAGCCGGGCCGCCGTTCGCCGCCACCCAGCCGACCCGCTGGACCCAGACGGTCTCGCGCCAGCCGGTTCCGCCGACGTCGACCGCGCGGTACCCCCAGAACGCGAGGTTCCCCCGCGAGACCGCCGTCGTCCAGATCTCCCGGTCCGGGTTCGCGACGATCACCCCGGAGGTGTTCACCGACGTCGACCGCCCGAACGCCTCGACGTCGACGACGTTCACGACCTGGTTCTCGACGTTCTCGGCGTAGGTCACCTGGTACCCCTCGACCTCGATCGGGTCGCCCGGGAGGTCGGCGTCGTCGACGGGTGACGAGATTCGGGACGACGCCCGGGCCGCGACGGTACCAAGCGCCGCCACGAGCAACAGGAACCCGACG
>NZ_WPCE01000353.1 GCF_009742825.1 Halorubrum sp. CBA1125 | reverse complement strand
CCGAAGAACGACTGGGTCGGCCGTGGCATGACGATCCACCTCCCGGACAGCGTGATGGGCCTGTGGGACGCCGCCGACCTGGAGGAGTCCATCGGCAAGTCGACCGTCGACCAGTACCACGGACAGGACAGCGCCGTTCGTTTCGACTATCCCGGCATCGGCATGTTCCAGCCGATCACCGCGGGCCCGGGTATCGGGGCATTCCTGGGCTTCGGCGCGAGCGCGTCGGGGTTCGCCTTCCAGAACGACCCCGCCGACGCCCCCTGGGACACGATCGGGCGCCTGGCCGGGCCGGAACTCAAGGAACTCCTTGCCGACTACCGCCGGATGCTCCCGCTGTTCATCCTGACGGACGATCGGCCCCACAAGCGCAACGGCATCTCGGTTGCACCCGGGATCGAGGACGAACACGGACCGGTCGCGCAGGTCAACTTCGAGCCCAGCGAGGGCGACCGGCAGCGCCGGGACGAGCTCGCGGAGATCGCCGCCGAGGTCCTTCGCGAGGCCGGCGCCTCCCACGTCCACCGCTCGGACTCCCCGCCAACGGCGATCCACATACAGAGTACGATGGCGATGGGGAAGGTCGTCGACGAGGCCTGTGAGGCCTACGACGTCGACCGGCTGTTCGTCGCCGACCATTCGGCGCTCGCCAACGGGATCGGCGGACCGAACCCGACCAACACGGGCCAGGCCCTCGCCGCCCGGACGGGCGAGAAGATCGTGGAACGGTACTTCTGAGTGCCGGCGCTATCTCCGTCGCGTGAGCAGCCCCCACGTGAGCCGTGGCAGGTAGGGGACGACGGCAAGGGACGTGAGCCCGAGCTGCTCCGCGATCTCCAGCACGGGCGGGTAGACGCGGTGTTCTTCGATCGCGCCGTCCGCGACCTCGATCTGTCCCATGTACCGGACCTCGACCCGCCGTCCGGTCGGCGGGATCCCGAAGAACGTGCCCTCGTGGGTCAGCCGCAATCGCCCGTCGTACATCACCACGTCCCCGTCGGAGAGCATCCTGCGGACCGTTACGTGGAAGTCGGGGAAGCCCGCCACGACGCCCCGGACGAACGTCTCCAGGCCGTCGGGGCCGTGGACTTCGCCCCGGGGTCCGGAGACGTCCCCCGCGGGCGCGGTCGGATCGTACATCACGAACGACGCCGAGACGAGAGACGGGATCTCCGCGTATCCCCGTTGATTCCAGACGGACTCCAGGTAATCGCGCGCGAGCCGTTCGGACTCGGATGGCGTGTGTGCCATGCGTCGTCCTGCTCAACGCTGGCGGGGTAGGTAGTTGTACGCATCGTCGTCGTGTTAACTTAAGCATGATTCCACCAGACGGCGTGGGCTTGTAACCACGTTTCCGCGGTCGGTGGATCGACGTGGCTGAAACAGTTTGAAAACGAAGAGGTTTGTCGTTGTACTTCTCTGAAA
>NZ_WPCE01000053.1 GCF_009742825.1 Halorubrum sp. CBA1125 | reverse complement strand
AGCCGAGGACGGCGACGGCGACGAGCAACGCCAGACCGCCGAGGAGGAGCGGCGTCGCGGAGACGCCGGCGACGCCAGCGGGTTCCAGCGTGATCCGAGGCTGACCGTCGGTGAAGTCGATCGGTCCGCGCCAGACGACCGCGTTCTCCCGGGTCTCCGTGGGCTCGGGCGACACCTCGGCGACGCCGTAGTCGGCGGGCCACGAGACGATGAGCGAGGAGTCCTCGTCGAGGAACAGCTCGTCGACGGCGTCACCGACGACGAGGCGATCGTCCTCGACCGCCGCGAAGTTGGACCACTCGAACCGGTAGGTGAGCACGCCGTACGACTGCGGGAGCTCCCGCCGCTCGGCGGTCACGGTGGTGTTCGACACCGTCATCTCGCGACCGGTCGCGTTCTCCGCGGCGGCGGCGGTCGACGCCATCCGCTCGCTGAACCGGTCCGTGTACGCGGCGGGGTCGGACTCGACGTCCGCTCGGAGCTCCTCGAACGCCCGCTCCTCCTCGTCGGTCGCGAGCCGCACGCGGTACTGGACCTCCCAGACCGCGTCGCCGTCGGGCTCGATTTCGGTCTCGATCAGGACGTCGTCGGGGTCGACGTCCATCTGCTCGAATCCGACCGGGGGCACGCCGGACGCCCCCGCGGCGCCGCCCGGAGCCGCGGCCACGAGGCCGACGGCGAGCGTCGCGAGAACGAGGACGGACAGCGTTCGCTGCACGGGCGAGTGCTCTCGCGGGGCCGGTAAATCGCTTCCCATCTCAGAACGCTTCGGCCCTCGCCGTCGTCCGGGACGGTCGAGCCCGTCGAAGCGATCTTGGCGGTGTGGCCGCCGCGATGCGAAGCGGGATCGTGTCCGTCGCGACGCGGACGAGAGCCGAGCTCGTCACGGCGCGGCGGACACCGCGACGCTTCGCCACACATCGCTCAGGATCGAGCCGACCGCATCCTCCGCGCCTGACGGCGGACCACCCCGACCGGGGGCGTCGTCGGAAGCGCCCTGGCCAGGGACAGTGTCGCCTCCGTCGGTGTCGGTTCCGCCGTCAGTTTCGCCGCCGGGATCCGTTTCGCCGTCCCTTCCACTGGCGTCCGCTCCAGCGTCGGTTCCGTCGGTGTCGGCTCCAGCGTCCCTTCCGTCGGCGTCCGTTCCAGCGTCCCTTCCGTCAGTGTCAGTCCCGGCGTCGCCGGCGCCGTCGTTCGCGGACCCGTCCGCCTCTGCGCCGTCACGCTGCGGTCCGGTGCCCGTGGCGTTCGTCCCGTTCGACGCGCTCGGGCCGCTTCCGTCGGTCACGTTCCCGACCGCGCCCGGCCCGCCGACTTCGCCCGGTCCGTCACCCGGCCCGCGGACGCCGCCCGGTCCGTCACCCGGCCCGCCCTTTCCCGTTCCGTTACGACCCGGGGGACCCCCGATGGCGGGCGGCCCTCTCGGCGGACCGCTGGCGTTGGCGGCGAGCGGGCCGCCGGCACCGGGGCCGGCGATACCCCGGGCGAGTTCGGCGACCTCGGGGCCGCTCACCTCGCCGGCCCGCTCGCGCAACGCGTTCAGGCGCTCCTCGTCGAGGCCGCGCTCGACTCGGGCTTGCTCGGGCAGGTCGCGGGCGACGTCGACGCTCCGGTTGGCGCCGCGCCGGACGGTCTCGGCTCGGGCGCTCGTCTCGGCCATCCGCGCCGCGAAGGCGCCCTGGCTCAGCTCGCCCGCCTCGCGGCGCTCGCGGAGCGTCTCTTGACGCCGCTCGATCGCGGCGAGGCGCTCCTCGGTCCGATTCAGCCGCTCCGCGACGATCGCGGCGCGCTCACTCGCGGTGTCGGCCCGTTCGAGGGCGATCTCGAACGAACGCGATTCGACCTCGCCGTCGATCTCCGCCTGCTGGACGCCGATCACGCCGGCGAACTGCTCACCGGGACTGATCCCGTCCGCGGCGCCGCTCGTCCCGTTCTCGTTCGTTCCGTGCGTCCCTGTCTCGTTCGTCGCCGGGTCCTCCTGGGCGACGACCGAGCCGACCGGACCGGCCGGCCCGGCCGCGGCTACTCCGACGAGGCCGACGACGGCGACCACGACGACGAGCGCGATCCCTCGGTTCATCACGACGACGGTTGGAGACGTGTCCGTATATAACTGCGACTCCGTTAACCCGGATCAACGCCGATTAAGTCGCAGACGGCGGGGCGGACCGCCGGACCGACCGTTGCGCTCGGTGGATCAGTACGACTTCGCGAAGTAGGCCGTGCGCTCGGCCGCCTCGCCGCAGATCGCGCAGGTCTCGTCGCCGTCGCCGTCGACGAGGGGGTCGTCGTCCTCGAACGGGACCATCACGATCTCGGCGGCCATCGGCTCTTTGATCGGCTCCTCGCAGGCCTCGTCGCCACACCACGGGGTCTTCACGTAGCCGCCGTGCTGGCCGAGGGTGCCGAGGATCCCGGCGCGGTCGTCCGCCTCGCGGACCGCCCCGTCGAGGGTGTCCTCGGCGGCCGCGTACAGCTTCGCGTAGATCTCGTCGAAGTGGTCGCGGACCGTGTCGGCGACCTCCGCGCGGTCCTCGACGACGCTCTCGCCGTCGGGCCGGTGGACGAGGGTGAGCTCGTCGTCGTCGACCTCGTGGGGGCCGATCTCGATCCGGAGGGGGACGCCGTTCAGCTCGTGTTCGTTGAACTTGAACCCGGGATTACGCTCGTCGCGGTCGTCGAGTTCGACGCGGATCCCCGCCGCTTCGAGGTCGTCGGCCACCCCCTCGGCGTACGCGAGGACCTCCTCTTTGGTGTCCTCCTGCCAGATGGGGACGACGACGACCTGCTCGGGCGCGACGGTCGGGGGGAGCACGAGCCCCTGCTCGTCCGAGTGGGTCATGATCAGCGCGCCGAGCGCGCGCCACGAGAGCCCCCACGAGGTGGTGTGGGCGGTCCGGTCCTCCTCGTTTTCGTCCGAGAAGGTGATGTCGAACGCCTCCGCGAACGACTGCCCGAGGTGGTGGGACGTGGCGCCCTGCACCGACTTGCCGTCGGGCATCAGCGCCTCGACGGTCGTCGTCGTGTCCGCGCCGGGGAACTTGTCGTGGTCCGGCTTCTGGCCCTTTAACACGGGTATCGCGAGCAGGTCCTCGTAGACCGACTCGTACTGTTCGAGCCGGGTGAGCGTCTCGTCCCAGGCGTCCTCGCTCGTGGCGTGGGCGGTGTGGCCCTCCTGCCAGAGGAACTCCTTCGTGCGGAAGAACGGCTTCGTCTCGGTCGCCTCCCACCGGACGACCGAACACCACTGGTTCACGCGCAGCGGGAGGTCGCGGTGGCTCCGGACCCACCGGCTGATGTACGGGGTGATGATCGACTCGGAGGTCGGCCGGACGGCGAGCCGCTCTTCGAGCTCCTTCGTGCCGGCTTCGGTCACCCACGCGACCTCGGGGTCGAATCCCTCGACGATGTCCTTCTCGCGTTCGAGGTACGACTCCGGGATGAACATCGGGAAGTAGGCGTTCTGGACGCCGGTGTCCTTGAACTTCGCGTCGAGAAAGCCCTGGAGTCGCTCCCAGACGGCGTACGCCCGGGGACGGGTGACGATGAACCCGCTCATGCCCTCCGGGCCGTAGTCCGCCAGCCCGGCCTTCTGTACGACCTCGGCGTACCACTCGCCGGTGTTGTGTGACTTGGACTCGGTGATGCCGAGCTCCTGGTCGTCGTCGCTCATTATCCCCATCCGCGTGTGTCGCGGGCTTAAAACGTCCGAAGCCGCGCGACGCGCTCGTCCGACCGCGGCCGCCGAACGCTCGTCGACCTCCGACCGGTCGTTTCGGAGCGTCGGAACGCGGAGAAACGTTAACCCCGTCCGGACGCCAACGCCCCGGTATGGACCTGTCGGGGCTGCGCCGCCACGAGCCGAAGACGCGCTCCGGGCGACACCAGGCCGCCGTGCTGGCGCCGGTGATCGCGCGCGACGGCGAGGCCCACCTGCTCTTCACGAAGCGCGCGCCGCACCTCGGGGAACACCCCGGACAGATGAGCTTCCCCGGCGGCGGGCGCGAGCCAGTCGACCGCACCCTGACCGACACCGCCCTCCGGGAGGCCAACGAGGAGGTCGGGATGCGTCCCGAGGAAGTCGACGTCGTCGGCCGGATCGACGACACGCACACCAGCACCGACTACGCCATCCGCCCGTTCGTCGGCGTCGCGCCCGACCGCGAGTACGTCCCGGACGAGACGGAGGTCGCGGAGGTGGCGGTGCTACCGGTCGCCGAACTGACGGACCCCGCGAACTACGAGTCCGAGCGCCGGAACCATCCGGAGTACGGCGACCACCGAATCCACTACTTCCACGTGGACGGCTACACCGTCTGGGGCGCGACCGGTCGGATCGTCGTCCAACTGCTGGAGCGGACGACCGACTGGCGCGCGCCGGAGGAGGTCGACCGCGTGGTCGGGTCCGACGCGGAGCTGCCGATCTGATCGCGGCTGTCCCCCGATTTTCCCGCCGATCGGTCACACCGGCGGATCGACCGCCAGCCGCAGCGTGACCGGGGCCCCGTCGGCCAGCGCGGCCACGAGGTCACGGTCGAGGTCGGCGGCCGCGCCGTCGGCGTCGACGAGGATCGTCCGCTCGTCGTCGGTGTAGTCGCTGGTCCGTCCCACCATCGATCGGTCGTCGAGCAGGGTGAGATCGGGGTCGCCACGGCCCGTGATCGTCTCCGTGAGCGTCCCGTCGGCGGCGTCGACGGAGAGAGTCGCTTCGATCGTCGCGTCCGCGTCTCGGCACGCTTCGCGGAACTCGGAGGAGAAGTCGCGGGGCGTCCGATCGGCTTCGATCCCCACGATACAGTCGCCCGCGGGCGTGAGCCAGTCGTCGGTCGTGAACTCGAAGGTACTCGGGTGCTCGGCGGTGACGTGTTCGTGGCCGGCGGCCCGCACGACCTCGACGAGGCGGTCGGCGTCGCCGCGCCGCGCGTCGCCGGCCCTCGTGGCGTCGTCTCCGGCGTCGACGGCACCGTCGCCATCGGCGTCTCTCATGGCCGTCGGTCGGCGGCGGGACAAGTGGGATTCGGTTCGGCGCCGGTCACACGTCGGCGCCCTCCGCGAGCGCCGGCACCAGCCGGGTGGGGTTCTTCGCGAGCACTCGCCGCATCAGGTCCTCGGAGACATCGAGCGTGAGCATCTCCATCACGCCGACGCTCGGGTGGACGTCGGGGGCGCCGGAGCCGAACAGCACGCGGTCGGGGTGTTCTAAGATCCCGCGTTCGAGCACCTCGCGGTAGCGCACGGCGCTCGTCTCGACGTAGAGCCGGTCGTACTCGTCGAGGAGGTCGAGCGTTTGGTTCATCAGGTCGGCGTCGAGGGGATACCCCCCGAAGCTGGCGAGCACGATCGGAAGGTCGTATTCGAGCAGTTCGCGTTCGACCGCCACCGGGGGAAACCGCTTGCCGGCGTGGACGATGATCGGGAGATCCGCCGCTTCGAGCCGGTCGAGGACGTCCTCGTTGGGGAGCCCGTCCCGGTACGGGTCGAGGGTGAACCCGTGGAACCGGTCGTCGTAGGAGTACTGCTCGACGTCGTCCGGGCGCGCGTGGTGGTCATCCCGCTCCGCCCGCAGGTTCCGGACCGCGGCCATCGGGCCGCTCCCCGGATCGCGCGGCCCGTTGAGGCGGGCGAACGCGACGAACGGGCGGTCGATCGACAGGCGCGCGACCGCGTTGTTCGCGCGGAGGTAACTCCGTCCGGCGGCGCGCTGCCCGGGGCTCGCGACCGCACGAACGATACCCGCCTGGAGCATCTCCCGTTCCAGTCGCTCGGGAGAGATGTCGCGCCCGTGCGTGGCGACCGACGACTCGTCCGGGTCGAGCGTCGCGCGCGTGTCGACGATCCGGAAGTCGTGTTCGAGCTCCAGCATTGCCGCTCTTACGCACCCGTCTCGGCCGACCAGCATGTGCCTGTCGGTCGCACGGAGTGTACGACCTGCCGTCGATCACCGCTCACGGCGCCGAAGCGCCGCGCGCCGTCGTCGCCTGAGCGCCGCGGGTCACGGTCCCGCGGTGGAGACGATCTTCACGACGTCACCCTCGCTCAGCTCGTGGTCCTCGCCGATCCGCCGGGACGTCCGCGCGTCGACCGCGTGGAGGTACCCCTCGCCGATGTCGGTGTGGACCGCGTACGCGAGGTCCCGCGGCGTCGCGCCGGACGGGAGCAGGAACGCGTCAGGAAGGACGTTCCCCGTCCCGTCGGTCCACTTCGCGGCGTCCTGGACCGGGTACACGGTGATCCGGTCAAGCAGGTCGTAGACGGCCGCGTTCAACGCGGTCTGCACCCCGGTCCCCCCGTGTTCGCTCGTCGCGTCGCGGATCGCGTCGAGGCCGGCCCGCTGGCTCTCGGAGACGTCGCCCACGACCTCGAACCCGGCGTCGCCGGGGTCGTAGTCGACGACGCCCGCCTCCGCGGCGCGGCGCAGGGCGAGTTCGCCGTCGGCGGTCGCCGGCACCACCGGCTTGTCGGTCCCCTCGCGGAGACGGTCGATCGCGCCCGCGGGCGCGGCGTCGATCTTGTTCGCGACGACGACGATCGGTTTCGTCCGGCGGCGGACCGCCCGCGCCAGCGCCTCGCGGTCGGCGTCGGTCCACGCCTTCGGATCGTCGGGGTACGAGAGGTCGCGGAGGACCGCCGTCACGTCGACCTCGCTCGCGCCGAACCCCGTCAGGAGGTCGGTGATCGCCGCCTCCAGGTCGAAGTCGGGCGAGCGCGACTGGCGCTCGACGCCCTCCCAGTTGCGGTCGATTATCCCCGCGAGCCAGAGGTCCATCTCCTCTTCGACGAAGTCCACGTCGTCGAGGGGGTCGCGGCTCCCGGGTTCGACGGGTTCGCCCTCGGCGTTCGTCGCCCCGGAGGCGTCGACGACGTTCAACACGACGTCCGCGTTCGTCAGCTCGTCGAGGAACTGGTTGCCGAGCCCCTTTCCCTCGTGGGCGCCCGGGACCAGCCCGGCGACGTCGAGCAGTTCGACCGGGACGTACCGCTTCCCGCCGCGACAGCGCTCGTTCCCGCAGCGCTCCTCGCGGTCGAGACAGGGACACTCGGTGCGGACGTGGGTCACTCCGCGGTTGGCGTCGATCGTCGTGAACGGGTAGTTCGCGACGTCGACGTCGGCCATCGTCGCGGCGGTGTAGAACGTGGACTTCCCGGCGTTCGGCTTCCCCGCCAGCGCGACCGTGATCATACGCGAGGGTCGCAGCGCCGCGAAAAGCGCCTTTCGGTCGGACGGGGCGATGGACGGGGAGGGGGAGGTGAGTATATATCTGAACTCGACGGTGCGGTGGCGCGCCTGCGAGCGGCCGCCCCCGGCGGCCGCGAGCCAGCCCGCGAGGGACGCCGTGAGCGACGGGCGACCGAAGGGAGCCCGGAGCGAACGGCGAGGCTGGGGAGGCGTGAGGTGCGGTGCGGTCGCGGTCGGGCGGGACTCAAAGGGGCAGCCGGGAGGCCGAAGCACGCCGCAGTAAGCACCGCAACGAGGGAGCGAACGCAGTGAGCGACCGAGTGAGGCGCGCAACAAGGCGCGCGAGTCCTCCCGGCTGGGGCTTTGGAGGTGTTCGTCACCGATCCGCCGCCAACATTAACTCACAATTTCACTTCCGCGCGACGATACGGAGCACGTCCTCGTCGGCGAGCTCGTGGCCCTTGCCGACCTGCTGGTCGTCGTGTTTCGCGCTCGGCCCGGAGACCCGCGCGAACTTGAACCGCTCGTCGAACTCGCCGCCGATCTTCTCGCAGGCGTCGCCGACGGTGTCGCCCTCGAATAAGATCAGCGGCTCCTCGTAGTCGACGCCGCGACCCGGCTTGTCCATGTAGATCCGGATGAGCCCGAGCTCCTCCCACAGCCGCTCTTTCAGTCCGTCGAGCCCGCGCTCCTCCTCGGCGGAGATGAAGATGACGTCGTCGGGGTCGAGGTCGCGCTCCCGGAGCTCCTCTTTGACGGTCGGGAGGTAGTCCTTGTCGATGAGGTCAGCCTTGTTGACGGTGACCATCGAGGGGAGGTAGACGCGGTTGTCCATCACGGCGTCGACCAGCTCGTCGATCGTGAGGTCGTGGGGAATGGTGACCTTGGCGTTGACGTAGCCGTACTCGCGGAGCACCTGCTTGACGGTGTCCTCGTCCAGGCTCACGTCGTCGCTCATCGTCACGCCGATCCCGTCTTTGTGCGTCTTCCGGATGTTGATGTTCGGCGGCTCCGTGTCGAGCCGGATGTTCGTGTCGTACAGCTCCTCGCGGAGCCGGTCGTACTGTTCGATCTCGAACACGGAGAGCATGAACACGACGAGGTCCGCGGTCCGGACGACCGAGAGCACCTCCTTCCCGCCTCCGCGACCGCCCGCGGCGCCCTCGATCAGCCCCGGCACGTCGAGGATCTGGACGTTCGCGCCGCGGTACTGTAGCATGCCCGGATTGACGTCGAGCGTCGTGAACTCGTAGGAGCCGACCTCGCTGTCGGCGTTGGTGAGGGCGTTGATCAGCGTCGACTTGCCGACGCTCGGGAAGCCGACGAGCGCGACCGTGGCGTCGCCGTGCTTCTCGACCGCGTAGCCGTGGCCGCCGCCCGCGGAGGACTGGTTCTCCAGTTTCTCCTTTTTTTCCGCGAGCTTCGCCTTCAGCCGCCCGATGTGGGCCTCCGTCGCCTTGTTGTAGGGCGTGTTGGCGATCTCCTCGCGGAGGTCTTCGATCTCCTCTTCCAGTCCCATTACCGTACAGTCGGCCGGTCGACTCGTTAAAACTGTTCGTTCCGGTCGCAGCGCCCGTCCCGGCCGCCCCCGGTCCCCACGGCCCCACGGCCGCGTCGGTTTCCGCGATCCTTCGAACCCACCCGGCCGCTCGATCGTCCTCTCGTGTAGACACTTCGACACGGTTATATCCGAGACGGACGAGATGTTTCGCACACTGAATGCCCGATCCGTCGAGCCTCCGTGACAGCACGCAGATCGTCCTCCCGTGTCACGTCCTCGACGGACACCGAGACGGGATCCACGAACGGTTCACTGTCACCGTCGTCGAGGCGGACGGCCGTTCCCGAATCATCGGGAGCCCGGTCGAGATCAAAGCCGCGAGCGAGTTCCTCGCGCGCAACGGCGTCGCCGTGGCCTGATCCACCGGCACCCGTTCCAATCTCAGCACCGCTCTGCTGAATCGCTCCTCCAGAGCCGGTGAACACGAACGGCGACTCGTCACCCATCGACGAGCGAATGCGGTCCGCAGCGTCGGTAGCATACGGCGATCGAGACGGACGCTCCGAGAGCGAGAACGTGGCTCCGAGGCGAGTTACGGAGAGTCAGGGAGAAAGCCTCGCGATTCGGCGCGAAGAGCCCGTCAACCGAGAACGCCGACGACCAACTGCGCCACGATGAGGACCAGGAACGCCAGCCCGACCGCGAAGGAGCCGGCGGCGACGCCGTGTGCGTTCCCGAGTCCGCGGCCGCGCGCACCGAAGTACGCGCCGAGGAAGATGAACCCGACCACCAGCAGCGCGACGACGGCGAACACGACGGTGAGCAGGGTGTTCGGGAGTCCCTCGGGGAGGCCGAAGTTCCCCACCGCGAGCAGCGTGACCGCTCCGAGTCCGACCGTGATGACGATGAACGCGACCGCCCAGACCGTCGGCTCCTGTGCGACGTTGCGTCCGGCCTCGACGATCGCCGCGTACCGATCGGGCGGACCGTCTCTCCCCGGTGCGCTGCGCTGCGTCCCGATCCGAGCGACGGCGAGGAACGTGCCCACGACGAGCAGCCCCATCAGTACCGTGCTCACGAGCGTGAGTGAGACCATGGGTGTTCGTTATCTCTCCGGTCCGTTCGCGTGTACAAATAGCCTTCGACCAACGATTCGGCGCGTCCTTCGACCCCGTTCCTACCGCCGATCGAGACATCGAAATCGTTGCCGGTGTCGGTCGCGATCGAACCGCCGATCGGTCCGCTACACAAGAGCTAAGTGTGCCATCGCCAAGGAGGGGACAAGAGCAGAGAGACGAACATGATAGATCCAGTTATCCTACAACAAGGGAGCGACTGGCGCGCACAGGCGGAGGTCTTCGACGAGATCTTCTTCGTCTTCCTCGCGCTCGGCACCCTCATCGGTACCATCGTGGTCACGTACACGCTGTGGAACGTGTACAAGTACCGCGACGACGGCGACCGGTCGGACGAGGACTTCGACGCCCCGGTCGTGGGCGAGCTCCCGACGGGACAGGGCGGTCCGAAAGCCAAGAAGCTCTTCCTCTCGTTCGGGCTGAGCGCGATCGTCGTGATCAGCCTCGTCGTGTACGCGTACGGGATCCTCCTCTACGTCGAAGACGGACCGGACACGAGCGACGAGGGCGACATCGAGATCCTCGTTGAAGGGTACCAGTTCGGCTGGGAGTACGAGTATCCGAACGGTCACACCACGACGGGTGAGATGATCGTTCCCGCCGACCACCGGATCGACATCAGAGTGACATCACGAGACGTGTGGCACAACTTCGGATCCTCGGAGTTACGGATAAAATCCGACGCTATCCCCGGAGAGTACAGCGAGAACTGGTTCTCCGTGAGTTCCGAGGAAGTCGAAGCGCAGGGCGGCGAAGCGACGTACAGGGTCGAGTGCTTCGAGCTCTGCGGTGCCGGTCACTCCGCGATGACGGGGCAGATCACCGTCATTCCACAGGACGAGTGGGAGGAGTGGTACGCGGGCACCGACAGTGACTCCGACAGCGCCAACGAAAGCGCCAACGGCACGAGCGCCAGCCTCGGCGGCGCCGCCGTCGAAGAGGTGGGCGCATGAGCGAACTCCCGCCGACGACCTCCGTCAAGCGGTGGCTCGTCACGACGAACCACAAGGACATCGGGATCTTATACACGATCACGGCGCTGTTCTTCCTGCTCTTCGGCGGCGTGCTCGCGCTGCTGCTCCGCGTGCAGCTGTGGGATCCGACGAGCCAGATCCTCTCGGGGCTGGCGTACAACGAGGCCGTCACCGCGCACGGGCTGATCATGGTGTTCTGGTTCCTCTCCCCGTTCGGGTTCGGATTCGCGAACTACTTCGTGCCGCTGCAGATCGGGGCGGACGACCTCGCGTTCCCGCGGCTGAACGCGCTCTCCTACTGGATGTACCTGCTCTCCGGTGTCCTGTTGGGGATCAGCTTCTTCCAGGGCGGCACGCTGAACGCCGGCTGGACGATGTACGCGCCGCTCAACGTCCCGATGTACACGCCGAGTATCGGGTCGACGGGCGCGGTGCTCGCGCTCGCGATGTTCGTCATCGGTATCACGGCGTCGACGGTTAACTTCCTCACCTCTATCCATCATTCGCGTGCGGAGGGCATGGGCATCATGGACATGCCGATGTTCACCTGGTCGATGCTCGCGACCGTCTGGATGATGCTGTTCGCGTTCGCGGCGCTGCTCGCGGTCGGGCTCATTCTGGCCTCTGACCGCGTGCTCGGGAGCGTGTACTTCTCGGCGACCGAGGGCGGAGCCCTGCTGTGGGGCCACCTGTTCTGGTTCTTCGGTCACCCCGAGGTGTACATCGTGTTCTTCCCCGCGCTCGGCGTGATGTTGGAGCTGTTCCAGTCGTTCTCCGGGCGGCGGCTCGTCGGCCGGAAGTGGGTCATCATCGCTATCTGTCTGATCTCGGTACAGTCGTTCCTCGTGTGGATGCACCACATGTTCCTGACGACGATCAACCTCGAGATCAAGACGCTGATGATGGCGACGTCGATCGGGATCTCGTTACCGTTCGACCTGGTCGTCTTCTCGCTCATCTACACGCTGATCAAGGGGCGGATCCAGTTCACGACGCCGTTCCTGTTCGCGTTCGGCGCGCTGCTCCTCTTTATTCTCGGCGGCATCACCGGGGTGTTCCTCGGCGCCATCGTGCTCGACTACGAGTTCCGCGGAACCTACTGGGTCGTCGCACACTTCCACTACGTCATGTTCGGCGGCGCGACCGCCCTGTTCGGCGGGGCGTACTACTGGTTCCCGAAGATGACGGGGAAGATGTACGACGAGTTCCTCGGGAAGGTTCACTTCATCCTCTTCTTCATCGGGTTCAACGCGGTGTACGCCTCGATGTTCCTCGGCTGGGAGACGCCGCGGCGGGTGTACGAGTACAACCCCGCCTTCCAGATCTACCACCAGATCGGGACGATCGGCGCGTTCCTGCTCGGCTTTTCCTTCTTCATCATGTTCTACAACTTCGCGAAGTCGTTCGTCTCCGGGCCCGACGCCGGGCCCAACCCGTGGGATTACACCCGGACCGCGGAGTGGGCGGTCCCGTCCCCACCGCCGCTCGAGAACTGGCCGAACCGGCCGTCGTACGCCTCCGGGAAACTGGAGTTCGTGAAAGACTACGTGCCGGACGGCGGCCCCGCGATGAAGACCGACGAGAATGGAGACGCCGCCACCGACGGCGGCGACAGCCACTCGACGCACATCCGCGAGTACCCGTACTGGGACAAGCATCCGAGCCACGCGAGCATCTGGCCGCTCACGCTCTCGCTGGCGCTCGGCGTGTTATTCCTCGGCCTCTCCGGGTTCCGCGATTCCGTAACGGTCACGCTCGGGGAGTCCGTGGCCACGAGCGCGATCACGGTCTCGAACCCGGTTTACCCGGCGTTGATGGTGATCGGGCTGGTCGGGTTGATCTGGGCGGGCGTGAGGTGGGGACTAGAGGACTTCTACGCGCCACCCACCGAGTTCGCCGAGCGGTGGCCGTTCGACGGCGTCGAGAAGGTGAAACTGGGAATGTGGTTCTTCCTGGCGTCGGACGTGATCGTCTTCGGCGCGTTCATCTCGGCGGCGGTGTTCATCCGGTACAACGCCGGGTGGCGCACGTGGGAGCCGCTGACCGAATCGCTGCCGGGGCTGATCAACACGTTCGTGCTGCTCACCTCGTCGTTCACGGTCATCTTGGCGCTCGTGGCCGCCCACCGGGAGAGCCGGAAGGGGCTGCTCGCGTCGCTCGGCGCGACGATCCTGTTGGGATTCACCTTCCTCGGGATCAAGATGTGGGAGTGGCACCACGAGATCTTCGAGGTGGGCGTGACGATCGCGGCGAACTCCCACGGCGACCCGATCCAGGCGTCGATCTACTACGTGACGACGGGGCTCCACGGGGTCCACGTGGTCGGCGGCCTCCTGATCGCCCTGTTCCTGTTCTACAGGGCGTACCAAGGCGCGTACATGGACGACGAGCGGCCGGTGGAGTACTTCGGGCTCTACTGGCACTTCGTCGACATCGTGTGGGTGTTCCTGTTCCCGCTGTTCTACCTCTTCTGAGGGGTCGATCGGCGGGCCGCCGTCTTCCGATTTCGGTTTCCCTGCTTCGATTTTCCGTGCCAGCGAGCGCTCGCGAGGGGCGCAGGTCGGACTCGACGCGGCCGACCGAACCGTAGTCGAGGCGGGGCGAGGGCACGCGGCCGCCACGCTCGCTCGGAGCGTTTATGTGTGCCAAACGCCGAATCGCAGTATGTTCGGCGTGCCGCTCGGAGAGTTCCTCACCGGAATCGGGTTCGCGGTGTTCGGCGTCGGCACGTGGGTGATCGGCCTCGGCGTCGGCTACCTGCTCTACCGCCGGTGGCGCGGCGACGGTCCGCGTTCTGACGACTGATCGAGTGCCGACTCGGGTGCCGACGGATCGTGTCTCGCCGCCGTCCCGGCGTATCGGGAGTTCGAAAAAGCGGTATCGACGTGTCGACGGGATCAGTACGCGGCGTCCCAGCGCGTGGGTTTCCGGCGGTTCCCGCAGTCGCGACACTCCATCCGGTCCATGGTGTCGACGGCGATGTTGGTCCCCTCGCAGTTGCCACAGAGGTACCCGTAGCGTCGCGTCTGGTCCGGGTCGACGTAGGCGAGGTAAAACGGAGCGTCGGAGCCGCGCTCGCTCTCGTCGAACGCGACGTGAACCGTGTCGCCGTTGTCGGTCTCGTAGGTCGCCTCGGAGATGCCGGTGAGCCGTCCGACCTGCTTGCGGTACTCGCGCTCCTCGAACGTCTTGCCGCCGATGTCGACGGGATGCTCGCCCACGAGTTCGTACCCCTCGCGGTCGTAGAAGGCGGTTCCTGCCTCGTTGTCCGCGAGCACGCGCCCCTCGATGCGGTCGACGTCCGCGTCGCGGAGCTCGGCCTCGACGCGCTCGAGGAGCGCCGAGCCGATGCCGGATCCGCGGTGATCGGGGTGGACGTGGAGCCAGTCGATCTCCCCGACTCGCTCGCGCCGGCCGACGACGTAGCTCTCCGCGAACCCGACGACCACGCCGTCGACGACGGCGACCGGGAACACCGCGTCGTCGCCGCCGATGTCGTCGCCGAGGTCGGCGGCGTCGTACCACTCGTCGACCGCCTCGTCGAGCACGTCACGGTCCACGGCGTGCCCGTAGGAGGCGACGAGCGACTCACGGGCGACCGTTCGGATCTCGTCGACGTCGGCGGCGGTTGCGTTTCGTAGGTCCATACCACCGTATTCGATCGCGACTACAAAAAAGCACCAGCAAGGGGTACGTTCTGCGCGGCGGCCGACGCCGGCGGGGCCGACGACGGGGTTACGGAGAATCAAGGAGAAAGCCTCGCGCTTCAGCGCGGGGAGGATGTCAAGAGATGGAGTACGTCGCGGCCGCCATCAACAGCAGCGTGAGCGCCAGCGCCAGCGCCATCAGGTACGTCAGCGAGCGCCGCTCCCACTTGAGGTGCTGGAAGTACGCGACGATGAGCAGCGTCTTCACCGTCGCAATCACCAGCGTCCCGGCAACCGCCTGAGAGTACGTGAAGTCGAGGAACGCGGACTCGAAGAGAACGAAGTTCAGCCCCGCTGCGATCAGGAGCGCGACGTATATCGCCGAGTACAGCTTCAGGGAGTCGGACGACATTGTTTGGCGACTCCTTCGTCCGCGCGCTTAAAGAAGTAACCATCCGGGGGGCAGTCGACACCGTTCGGGGGCCAGTCGGCGTCGATCGTGGATCCCGAAACGCATATCGGCGCCAGGCGTTGAGTTGTGGCCGGTCGCAGCTCCGACCGATCTCACCGTGGACTCGCTGGAACCGACCGACGACCTGCTCGAATCGCTGTACGTCGTCAACAAAGTCGCAAAGCAGCTCGCCGACGAGGCGACCGCCGCCTACGAGCGCGGCGACGTCACCGAGAGCAACGTCCGATCGGCGCGGAAGGACGCGCTGTATCGCACGAAGACGGCCGTGTTGTCCCGCGTCGTCGCACACGATCCCTCGCTCGTCACCGGCGAGTACCACGCGATCGACGGCGACGTCTGGCTCTTCCTCGCGGTCGGCGAGTGGCGGTTCCACCAGCCGCCACACGCCTTCGGGACGGCCCTCACGGACGCGATCGAGACGACGAACTCGCGGGACGATCCGATCGACGCGCCCTACGTCCGTGACCCGTCGGTCGAGCGCTCCGACCGCTCGCTCGAGACGGCGCTCGCGCACCTGGCCGACGCGGGCGTCAACGCCAACGATCATCTCGCGAGTCCGACAGTCACGACGGAACACGACCGGCTCGTCGACGTCCGTTGGTCACACCTGCCGTAGCCGCAGACGGGAGGAGAGAGGAGGCAGGCAGGCGGACGAAAAGCAGGGGGATGGTGACATATCGTCGCCTCAGCCCTCGACGACTTCGATCGCCCCGAGCATCCCGTTCGCCCGGTGGGGGGTACAGTAGTACAGCTCGATCCCGGCGCTGTCGAACGTCTGTTCGAAAGTGTGTCCCTGTTCTTCGACCTGCTGGCCGCTGTCGAACTGGCTGTTCGACCCCTCGGCGGAGACGACGTTGTGCGCGCCGCCCTCGCCGGTCCACTCCCAGACGACGGTCGTGCCCGCGTCGACGCGGATCGCGGCCGGGTCGAACGCGAACCCGACGTCGCCGGCGCCGACCGCGA